>NZ_BAAHXD010000047.1:0-28968 GCF_054657115.1 Methyloparacoccus murrellii
AACCAGAAGCTGGAGCAGATGCGCCAGACTGTCGACGAAAAGCTGCACAGCACCCTGGAGCAGCGCCTGGGCGAATCCTTCAAGCGGGTCAGCGAACAGCTGGAACGGGTGCACGCGGGGCTCGGCGAGATGCAGAGCCTGGCCTCCGGCGTCGGCGACCTCAAGAAGGTGCTGAGCAACGTCAAGGTGCGCGGCACCTGGGGCGAGGTGCAGCTGGACAACCTCCTGGAGCAGATCCTGAGCGCCGGCCAGTACGCCAAGAACGTCGCCACCCGGCCCAACAGCACGGAACGGGTGGAATTCGCCATCCGCCTGCCCGGCCGTGACGAGGCTGGCAGCGTGATCTGGCTGCCCATCGATGCCAAGTTCCCGCTGGAGGATTACCAG
Organism: Methyloparacoccus murrellii; assembly: GCF_054657115.1. Lineage (NCBI taxonomy): Bacteria > Pseudomonadati > Pseudomonadota > Gammaproteobacteria > Methylococcales > Methylococcaceae > Methyloparacoccus > Methyloparacoccus murrellii. The sequence continues at coordinate 388 of NZ_BAAHXD010000047.1, forward strand.
AAGCTGCTGGAGGCGCAGGAACAGGGCGATGTGGCCGCCATGGAAGATGCCGGCCGCGCGCTGGAAAACCGCATCCGCGCCGAGGCCAAGACCATCCGCGACAAGTACATCGAACCGCCGCACACGACCGACTTCGGCCTGCTGTTCCTGCCCATCGAGGGGCTGTATGCCGAGGTCATCCGCCGGCCCGGCCTGTTTGACGCGCTGCAGCGCGACTACCGCATCACCCTCACCGGCCCGACCACGCTGACCGCCATCCTCAACAGCCTGCAAATGGGCTTCCGCACCCTGGCGATCGAAAAGCGCTCCAGCGAGGTCTGGCAGGTGCTCGGCGCGGTGAAGACGGAATTCGGCAAGTTCGGCGACGTGCTGGCCAAGACCAAGAAAAAGCTGGAGGAGGCCACCCGCACCATCGACCAGGCCGAGGTCCGCACGCGCGCCATCGACCGGTCCCTGCGCAAGGTGGAATCCCTGCCACCGGTGCAGTCGCGCGGCCTGCTCGAGGACCTGACCGAGGATCCCAGCCTGCTGGTGGACCCGCCGAATCCGGCCTGATGGCGGCCTGGCCGCTGTCCGGCTGGCGGCAACACCCTGCCGCCTGGCCACCCGCGCCACGGCGACACCCCAGACGGGTTGGCGGGATACCGGCGGCCATTGCCACCCCCACCGCGGCGGCCGGCAGTGCCGGCTCGCCGTTCCGGCGGGATGGCGGGCAACGCCTGCCCGACCGGCCATGGCCTGATAGAATCGCGCGCTCGACAGCCGCTGGCAACGGCCGGACGCCCCCGCTTGCGGGATGATCGTCCGCCCAGCCTTGCCATCCTCACCGCCCCTAGCCCGGAGTTTCGCGCGGATGCCCTCAATTGCACTGGACCCCGTTTTCTGGGTCGGACTCGGCCAGATCATGCTGGTCAACATCGTTCTCTCGGGCGATAACGCCGTCGTCATCGCCCTGGCGGCGCGCTCCCTGCCGGAACGCCAGCGCCGGCAGGCGGTGGTGTGGGGCTCGATCGCCGCCATCGTCATGCGTGTGATCCTTACCGTGGTGGCCCTGCAGCTGTTGCAGCTGCCATGGCTGAAGCTGGTCGGCAGCGGGCTCCTGTTCTGGATCGCCCTGAAGCTGCTGGCCCCCGAGGAGCACGAGGGCGACGGCATCGCCGGCAACCAGTCGCTGGTCGCCGCCATCCGCACCATCCTCATCGCCGACCTGGTCATGAGCCTGGACAACGTCCTGGCGGTGGCCGCTGCCGCCCGTGGCGACAACCTGCTGCTGATGCTGGGGCTCGGCATCAGCATCCCGCTGGTGATCTTCGGCAGCACGGTGATCCTGCGCCTGATGGACCGCTTCCCCGTCATCATCACCCTGGGCGCGGCCATCCTCGGCTATGTCGCCGGTGAGATGCTGGTCGGCGAGCCCGCGCTGGCGCGCTGGCCGCTGTTCGGCGAAGCCAGCCCGCTGCATGCCTGGCTGCCGCTGGCCGGCGCCCTGCTGGTGGTGGCGCTCGGCAAGTGGCAGGCGCAACGCCGGCTGGCCGCCCGGGCGCCGGCCTTCGTGGACCTGGCCCGCGACGACGAACAGCCCCAAACCCGCCGCTAACCCCTGGAGACTCAAGATGCTGAAACTGCTCGTGCCGGTGGACGGCTCCGACAACGCCGTGCGGCTGGTCGAATACCTGGCCCGCCAGTGGCTGCCCCGGCTAGTGGAAGCGGTCGACCTGCATCTCATCAACGTGCAGCCGGCCCTGCATGGCGAGGTCGGCATGTTCCTCAGCAGGGACCAGATCCGCAGCTACCATCATGACGAGGGCATCAAGGCGCTGCAGGTGGCGCGCGACCGGCTCGACGCGGCCGGCCTGGCCTACGCCTTCCACATCGGCGTCGGCGACCCGGCCGAAACCATCGTCCAGTTCGCCCGCGAGAAGCAGTGCGACCAGATCGTCATGGGCACGCGCGGACTCGGCAAGCTGGCCTCGCTGGTCCTGGGATCGGTCGCCTCGCGCGTCATCCAGCTGGCCGAGGTGCCGGTGATGCTGATCAAGTAGCCGCCGGGAACGCCCTGCCGTTACCCGGCCCGGGGCGGCGGCCACGGGGGATTTCCCGGCAGAGGCGAAGCGGGCTACTGATAGCGCAGGGCTTCGATGGGGCGCAGCTGGGCGGCCTTGCGCGCCGGGTAGAAGCCGAAGAAGATGCCGACCGCCGCGGCGACGCTGAAGGACAGCAGGATCGACCACAGCGTCACCACCACCGACATCCCGACGAATGCCGCCACCAGCCAGGCGCAACCGATGCCGAGGCCGACGCCGATCAGGCTGCCAGCCAGGGAAATGATCAGCGCCTCGACCAGGAACTGCACCAGCACGTTGCGACGGCGCGCGCCGATGGCCATGCGGATGCCGATCTCGCGGGTCCGCTCGGTCACGGAGACCAGCATGATGTTCATGATGCCGATGCCGCCGACCAGCAGCGAGATGCCGGCGATGGCGCCGAGCATCATCGACATGGCCCGGGTCGCGGTCGCCGCCGTGGCGGCCAGGGCAGTCAGGTTGCGCACCGTGAAGTCGTCGTCCTGGCCGGCGCGGATGCGGTGGCGCTGGCGCAGCACCTCGTTGATCTGCCGCTCGGCCCGCTCCATCACTTGCCCGGAGCGGGCCTTGACCATCATGAAGCGCACCATGCCGGGAAACTGATTGCCGAACAGCTGCCGCTGCGCGGTGCTGAGCGGCACCAGCGCCGTGTCGTCCTGGTCGCGGCCGTCCAGGCTCTGCCCCTTAGGCGCCAGCAGGCCGACCACCAGGAACGGGCTGTTCTTGATGCGCACGGTCTTGCCGACCGGGTCCTCGTCACCGAACAGGTTGCGCGCCACCGTCTGCCCCAGCACCGTGACGCGGGTCGCCGAACGCACGTCGACCTCGGTGAAGCCGGCGCCCGACACCGTCGGCCAGTTGCGAATCTCGAAGATCGACGGCGTGGTACCGGCCACCATGGTGGTCCAGTTGTTCGGCCCGTAGATCATCTGGGCGTTGTTGGGCGAGATCGGCGCCACCGCGGCGATGTCCGGCAGTTCCTCCAGCGCCAGGGCGTCGCTGGCGGTCAGGGTGGGAACGGTGCCGCCCCCCATGCGCACCCCGCCCGAGGTCGAGGAACCGGACAGGACGATGAACAGATTGCTGCCCATGGCGGCGATGGACTCGCTCACCATGCTCTGCGCGCCCTGCCCCACCGCCAGCATCAGCACCACCGCGCCCACGCCGATGATCATGCCGAGCATGGTCAGCCCGGTCCGCAGGCGGTTCGCGCCCATGGCCTGCAGGGCTTCGTCGAGGGTGTCAGCCAGGGTCATGATGGAAGTTCCGGATGATGCCGGCGATGCGGCCGTCGACGATGGACATGATGCGCTGGGCATGGCGGGCCACGTCGGCCTCGTGCGTCACCAGCACGATGGTCAGCCCCTGGCGGTTGAGCTCCTCGAACAGGGCCAGAATGTCCTCGCTGGTCTGGCTGTCGAGGTTGCCGGTCGGCTCGTCGGCGAGGATCAGCCGGGGCGCATTGGCCAGCGCGCGGGCAATCGCCACGCGCTGCTGCTGGCCGCCACTGAGCTGGGTGGGCCGATGCCGGATGCGGTCGCCCAACCCGACCCGGGTCAGGATCTGGCGGGCGATCGACTCCCGCTCGGCGCGCCTGACGCCGGCATAGACCAGGGGCAGCGCCACGTTGTCGAGGATGGTCTTGCGCGGCAGCAGGTTGAATCCCTGGAAGACAAAGCCAATCAGCCGGTTGCGCAGGTCCGCCAGTTCGTCCGGCCCCAGGCCGGCGGTATCGATGCCGTTGATGAGGTAATGCCCCGCGCTCGGCACATCGAGGCAGCCGAGGATGTTCATCAGGGTCGACTTGCCGGAACCCGACGGCCCCATGATGGCGACGAAATCGCCGGCCTGGATGCTGAAATTGAGGCCGTGCAGCACCGGCAGCGTCTCGCCGTCGCCCATGGGGTAGTCCTTGCGCAACCCCCGGGCCTGGATCAGCGGACTCGCCTCGGCCACGGTCAGAACATCCGGACCCGGAAGGACGAGCGCCCGCCGCCATTGCCGCCAGCCTTGTCCGCCGGCCGGCTATCCTCGATGACGAGGACATCGCCGGCTTGCAGGTCGCCCGACAGCACCTCCATGAACCTGCTGTCGCTGAGGCCGGGCCGCAGCGTCACCGGCGAGACCAGGCCGTTCCTGAGGCGGTAGACGGTCTTCTCCTCCGCCTGCTGCGAGCGCGGCTTCGGCGCGCCGCCGGCCGGGGGGATCCTGCCCGCGACCGCCTCGCTAGGCTTGTAGCGCAGGGCGCTGAGCGGGATGCGCAGCACCGCGTCACGGCTGGCGATGGCGACGTTGACGAAGGCCGTCATGCCGGGCAGCAGGGTTTCGTCGGGGTTGGCGACGTCGATCACCACGTTGTAGGTGACGACGTTCTGCAGGACCTGCGAATTCAGGCGGATCTGCCGCACCTGGCCGCGGTACTCGCGCCCGGGGAAGGCGTCCACGGTGAAGGTCGCCACCTGGCCGACCTTGATACCGCCCACGTCCGCCTCCGCCACCGTGGTGTCGATCTGCATGCGCTTGAGATTCTCGGCGATGGTGAACAGCACCGGCGTCTGGAAACTAGCCGCCACCGTCTGGCCGACGTCGACGTTGCGCGACACCACGATGCCGGACACCGGCGAGACGATGACGCTGTAGCGCAGGTTGGTTTGGTCGCGCAGGATCTCGGCCCGGGCCGCATCGACCTGGGCGCGGCCGACGCCGATCGCCTGCACCGCCTGGTCCCAGTCGGCGCGCGCCACATAGCCCTTCTCGAACAGCGCCCGGGTGCGGCCGGCGTTGGCCTCGGCCAGCCTGAGCGTGGCTTCGGCGTTGGCCAGCTTGGCGCGGCTCTGCTCCAGCGCGGCCTGGAACAGCGGGGGGTCCAGCTTCGCCAGCACCTGGCCGGACCTGACCCGGTCGTTGAAGTCGGCATACAGGCTCTGGACGGTGCCGGACACCTGGGTGCCGACATTGACCAGCACCACCGGATTGAGCGTACCGTTGGCCGACACAACCTTGAGAATCGGTCCCCGGTCGACCGTCTCGGTCAGGTAGGCATCCGCCGCCGGCGTCTGCCGCTCCTGCCACTGCCACCAGCCCAGCCCGGCCAGGGCGACGATCAGCAGCACTATCACAACCCTACGCCACATCGCTCCGCCTCCTTCCCGCGCGGGTCAAGTTCGGTTCCCCCGCCGGCGCAGCCCCGTGGGCGGCCGGCCCTGTCTGCGGCTCAGTCGGCAAGGTGGCGCTCCCCCGGCCCGTCCACGGCCGCGACGTCGTCCATGTCCAGCCGGCCCAGCGCCTGCGCCAGCTGGGCCTTGCCGATGCGCCAGTTGTAGTGCGCCTGGACATGCTGGTTGCGGGCATTGGCCAGGTTGGCCTCGGCATTGAGCAGCTCGACGATATTGCCGACGCCCTCCTGATAGCGTCCCAGCGCCACCGCCTCCGCTTGGGTGGCGCTGTCCAGCAGCTCCTGGGTGTTCTGCAGGTTCTCCCGCGTCGCCGCCAGCGTGTAGTAGGCCCGCCAGACCTCCTCGGCGATCGATTGCTCCAGCCGGTCGCGGTTGGCCGCCTGCGCCTCCACCTGCTCCTCGGCGCTCTTGATCTGATAGGTATTGCTGAAACCGGTGAACAGCGGCATGGCCACCTGTACGCCCACCGCCCAGCTGGGCAGGTTGGCGACCCCCACGGTCTCGAAGTAGGTGTAGTTGCCGACCAGCGACAGCGTCGGCAGGCTGCCCGAGCGCGCCTGGAGGATGTTGGCCTCGGATGCCTTGACCTGCGCCTCGGCGGCGGCCAGGTCGGGGCGCGACTGCCTGGCCAGCTCGATCAGGGTCTGCACATCCTTCTCCCGCTCCTGCACCGGCCCGGTCAGGCTGGGCGGCTCGAAACGCATCGAGGACTTCGGCTTCAGCCCCATCACCCTGGCCAGCGCCCCCAGGGCTGCCTGGGCATTGCCGACGGCGGTGCGCTGGTTGACCTTGGCCTGCGCATGGGAGGTCTGCGCCTGCAACTTGTCGCCCAGGGCGGCGGCGCCGATGTCGTAGCGGTAGGCCGCCGCATCCAGCGCCTTCTGCGTCGACCTGACGGTGGCCTCGGCCGCGTCCAGCGTCGCGTTGGCGGCAAACAGCTGGTAATACGCCTGGATGGCCCTGAAGAGCACGGTCTGCAGGATCGCGGCATGGCTCCAGTTGGCCGCCTCCAGGGCCTGCCGGGCCGCCTCCACCCGCGCGGCCCGGCCGCCGAAATCCAGCAGCAGGTAATTGAGGCTGAGCGTCGGCACGATGCGGGTGTTCTCGGCGCGGAAATCGCCGCCGCCCTGGACCGGCACGCCGTTGCTGATACCGCCGCCGGCCGTGTTCTTGCTGCGCGAGATGGGCATGGAAAAGTTGAGCGAGGGCAGATAGGCCGACTGCGCCACGCCCAGCTGCGACGCCTGCTGGCGGGCATTGGCCCAGGCCTGGCGGGTCTCCGGATTGTGGCACAGCGCCTGCTCGATCACGTCGATCAGGCCCCAGGCCTCCGGGCTCTGGGTCAGGATCCGGCAGGGGTCTGCGCCGGACCGGACCGGAGCCCGGCCGGGCGTAGCCGATACCGCCCCATGGGTGTCGAGCGGGTCGTCCGGATAGTCCACCCAGTCCCCGGCCCGCGCCGGACCGGTCTGCCATGCCAGCAGGCCGGCGATCAGCCAGATGCCGCAGCGGCTGCCGGCAGCCGGACCCGGCCGGTGGAGTGGCGACAAAGGCGGGCGGCGGCGCACGAAACGCTGGGAGGAAGGCGTAGCTGATGGCATGGAGGATTCTTGTACCGGGCACCGGGGGCGCCGTCACCGGTGCGGTCCGGCCGGTTTGTATCGGCCTGTATCCGGCAACCGTCAGGACATGTCCCGATACAAACCGGGGGCCTGCGGGGCGGTCGCCCGCCGGCCATCGACCCCGGGCAACCCCTCGGGGTTCCGCGCGCAAGCCGCCGGCTTTCCGGCGCCGGCCAGCCGAGGGGCCCCGGAAACACCGCCATATGGTGCCACAGCGCGCCCGGCCATGGTGGACACCGGCTGGCCGCCGGCCTGCCGGCCACGCCCGCAGGTCCGTGCCCGGATCGGCGTCAGGCCTGCCGCCACGGCGCCGGCGGGCATGACCCGCCGGCCAGGGTGCGCAGCTGCCGGTCATGCCAGCGGGACAGCGCCAGCAGGGCGGCAAGGGCACCGATGAGGGCGAACAGCATGTCGCCCTGCGCGTCCCAGGGATCGCCCTGGGTGCCGAGGAAAGCCACCGCGCCCTCGCCGAACAGGATGGCCAGCAGCCACTCGATCAGCTCGTAGACGGCACTGATGGCCAGGGCGATGCAGACGATCAGGAAGGCGCGCATGCGGTCGCCGTTGACGTAGCCCCCGCGCAGCAGGATTTCCCGCGCCGCCATGGCCGGCACCAGGCCCTGGAAAAAGTGGCCCAGCCTGTCATAGGGATTGCGGCTCAAGCCCAGCCAGTCCTGAAGCTGGAACCCCAGCGGCACACGGGCATAGGTGTACTGGCCGCCCTCGATCAGGACGATGCCGTGCAAAAGGATCAGCCCATACAGCAGCGCGGTCAGCGGAAACCGGCGGCGGGTCAGCCAGAGCAGCGGCAGCACGATGAGAACTGGCAGGACCTCGAGCAACCAGGTCGGGCCATCGTAAGCCTGGCAGCCGGACCAGGCCAGGAAGGCCAGCAGGATGCGCGACATGCCCGACAGCAGGCGGCGGGATGGGGCCATGCCGGCGTCCCGCGCGCTCAGGGCGGCTGGCGGCCGGCCAGATCGTCCCGCAACCGCAGGAAGCGGGCGAAACGCGGAATGCCGGATTGCGGGTGGATACCGTCATGGCGGTAGCTCACCCAGCTGCCGATGGGTGGCGGCGCGCGCCGCTCTTCAACGCTGAAGCCGCTGCCCAGCCGGAAGCGGACGCCCTCGGGCGTTTCCACCTCCAGCGACCCCAGCAACCCCGCGTAGCGCCCCTTGCCGGGCACATGGCCGACGACGCGGGCATCGGCATCCGTGAACGGCTTGAGCTTGAGCAGGTCATCGCTGCGCCCGGGCCGATACGGCGCGTCCGCCCGGTGCAGCATGAGCCCCTCGCCGCCCTGGCGGACGACCTCCTGCAGGCGGGCGGTCAGGGCGGCGCGGCTGGCGACCGGCGTCTGCTCGACCGCCTGCACCCATGGCTGGCCGATGCCGGCCACCAGCGCCGTCAGTGCCCGGTAGCGCTCCAGGAAAGGCCCCGGATGATCGGGGAGATCGAAGACCAGGTAGCGGATCTCGCGCCAGGCGGCCGTGTCCCCCGCCGGCGGCCTGAGGATCGACACGCTGCGGGCAAACCGGCCCCGGCCGGCCCACAGCTCGCCATCCAGCGCCTGCCGGGGCCAGCCAGCGGTGAACCAGGCAGGCGCCGGAATCGTTTCGCCGCCGCGGGTCAGGAAGCGCGAGCCGGTCCAGTAGCCACGGACGCCATCGTACTTCTCGCTGACCAGATAGTCCTCGACGCGAACGTCGGCCCGCAGGGTGTTCGCCAGCAGCAAAGCCGGCGGCTCCCCGGCGCTGGCGGCGCCCATGGCCAGGCCGGCGGCCAGGATCGTCCGCCGCAGGCCTGGCCATGGGCGCGCACGGCGGGGCGGCGGCGCCGGCCGGTTGCCGAACCCTGCCGCCTGTCCGGCGGATACCTGGCCTGTCATCGGGAACGTCGCGGGCCGGGCTAGGCGGAGCCGGCCAGCAGTTGCTGCACGCGCCGGAGATCCGCCTCCGTGTCCACCCCCGCATGCGGCGCATCCTCAACGGTGACGACGCGGATGCGCTCGCCCTGCCAGAGAATGCGCAGCTGTTCCAGCGCTTCCACCGCCTCCAGCCGGGAGGCGGGCCAGCCGACGTAGCGGCGCAGAAAGCCGGCGGTGTAGGCGTAGATGCCGATATGCCGCAGCCAGGGATAGGCGTCGGCCGCGGCCCGGTCGGTCTGGCCGAAGCTGTCGCGGTGCCAGGGGATGGGCGCCCGGCTGAAATAGAGCGCATGGCCATGGCGGTCGAGCACGACCTTGACCGCGTGGGGATCGAAGACATCGGCGGGATCGGCGATCGGCGCGGCCAGGGTGGCGACCTCGGCCTGTGTCGCGCCGGCCAGCGTCGCGGCCAGCCGGCGGATGAGCTCCGGCTGCATCAGCGGCTCGTCGCCCTGAAGATTGACGATCCGGGCAGCATCCGGCCAGCCGAGCCGCTCGGCCACCTCGGCGATGCGCTCGGTGCCGCTGGCATGGTCGGACCGGGTCATCACGGCGGTGACCGGCAGGTTGGCCACCGCGGCGCAGATGCGCGGGTCGTCGGTGGCGACGAACACCTCGGTGCCGGCGGCCAGCGCCCGCTCGCAAACATGGGCGATCATCGGCTTGCCGGCAATTTCCAGCAAGGGCTTGCCCGGCAGGCGGCTGGAGCCGTGCCGGGCCGGAATGACGATCTTGAAGGCGCTGGTTTCCATCGGCATGGGTATCGATTGGCGAGGTCGGTTTCTGAACGAAGGGGGACTGGACGCGCATATTGCCATGCCGGGGCGCCGGAATCAGCGGGCCAGCCCCGCGGCCTTCCACGCCTCGGCCAGCCGCTTGGCGGAGACGGGGTACGGCGTCTTCAGCTGCTGGGCGAACAGGGATACCCGGAACTCCTCCAGTTGCCAGCGGAAAGCATCCCGCTCCGGAACGATGCGCCCATGGCTGGCTTTCACCGCCTGCCAATAGCGGTCCAGGAACGGTTCGATCTCCCGGTACTGCCGGAGATCGCGCAAGGGATCCTGGGGGCCCTTCTCCAGCCGGTTGAGCACCGCCTTCAGGTAGCGCGGCAGTTCGCCGATGTGGCGATACGGTGTCGTGACCCAGAAGCCGCGATAGAACAGCAGGCCCAGCTGGGCCCGCACGTCGTCGGCCAGTGACGCGGCGCGACAGGCCTTCAGGCGGGTCTGGACCTCGGCATACAGCGCCAGGGCGGTCTGTGCCGTTGCCGCCATCGCCTCGGCCTTGGCGACCAGCTCGGTCCGCCGCGCCCGAAGGCGCGCCTCGAAATCGGCGGCACCGCGGATGTCGGGCTGGTCCTCCAGAAACAGCGCCGCCATCAGCCGGTCGAGCAGGTCGTCGCGCAGGTCGCGCTCGGCCTTGAGTTCCGGGTACAGGAACGGGTGCGCCGGCAGCTGCCGGTAGAGCAGCTCGGCCTGGGCATTCAGCGCCAGATGCTTGCGCAGATATTTCAGATCCCGGGCCAGCGCCAGCCGGAACAGCCGCGCAAGCCCCGCCTCCTGCTGGCAGGCGGCTTCCTCCGGCGTGGGAAAGACCCGCACGCCGACGGTCTCGCCTTCGTCGACCACCGCCGGAAAGCCATGGACGGTCTGCCCGTCATGCTCACCATCGAAGACCGCCGGCAACTCGCCGAAGTCCCAGGTCCGGCTGCCGGTATGCAGGTAGGCTTCCTGCGCCAGCTGGCGGAACTGCTGGCCGGCATCGGCGGCATGGCGGTGCTTGAGCGGGTCGAGGTCGCGCGCGTGGTCGATGACCTGGTTGGCCTCGTTGACCACGGCGAAATTCATCCGCAGGTGCGCCGGCAGCAGCTCCTCGCGGAACGACTGGGTGGAGACGGCGATGCCGCCGGTCTTCTTCAGCGCCGCCGACAGCTGCGCGTAGAGCGCGCCCTGGCCGACGTCCAGCATCGGCAGCACGCGCTCGGCATGCTCGGGCACGGGCACGAAATGGATGCGCAGGGTCTTGGGCAGGGACTTGATCAGGGCCGCGACCTTTTCCCGCAACAGGCCCGGCACCAGCCAGCGGAATGGCTCCGGGTCCAGCGGGTTGAGCAGGTGCAGGGGGATGATGGCAGTGACGCCGTCGTCCTCATGGCCGGGCTCGAAGCGGTATTGCAGGGCGATGCGCAGCGCCCCGACCTGAATGTGATCGGGGAAATTGCGATCGTCCAGCGAGGCATCCTGCTTGGCGGTGATGTCGCCGACGGTCAGCCTGAGCAGCTCCGGATCGCGCCGCTCCGCGCCCTTGCGCCAGCGTTCGAAGGTGACGCCGTTGACCACCTCCGGCGGTATGCGCTCGTCGAAGAAGCGGTACAGCCAGGCGTCGTCCACCACCAGATCGACGCGCCGGCCCTTCTGTTGCAGGTAGTCGGCCTCGCTCAGCAGCTTCAGGTTGTGCAGGAAAAACGGCGCCTTGCTGTCGTAGTCCATCTGCACCAGCGCGTGGCGGATGAACAGCTCGCGGGCCTCGACCGGATTGACCCGCTCGTAGGGAATCTTGCGCCCGGCCTGCACGGTCAGGCCGAACAGCAGCGTCCGCTCGTGCACCGCCACCCGCGCCGCCTTGCGCTCCCAGTGCGGGTCGTAGTACTGGTGCTTGACCAGGTGCGCGCCGACCTGCTCGATCCACTCCGGCTCGATCTTCGCCACCGTGCGCGCGTAGACCTTGGTGGTTTCCACCTGCTCGGCGCAGACCATCCACTTCGGCTTGACCTTGAACAGGAAGGAGCCGGGGTGGATGAACAGCTTCGCCCCGCGCGCGCCGACATACTCGGCCTGCTCCTGGCGCAGGCAGACGTTGGACAGGAGGCCCGCCAGCAACGCCCGGTGGATTTCGCCGTATTCGCCCGGGGCCTGGTTCGGCTTCAGCTCCAGCTCGCCCTTGACCACCTCCATGATCTGGCTGTGGATGTCGTGCCACTCGGTCATGCGCACATAGGACAGGAAGTTATCGCGGCAGTACTGGCGCAGCTTGGCCCGAGACAGGTGCTGCTTCTGTTCCTCGAAGTCCTGCCAGAGCCTGAGCAGGGACATGAAATCCGAGTTTTCGTCCTTGAAGCGGGCATGCTTCTGATCGGCATGAGCGGCCTTGTCCGCCGGCCGCTCGCGCGGATCGGGCACGCTCAGCGCGGCGACGATGACGGCGATCTCGCTCAGGCAATGCTCCTCCGCCCCGGCCAGCAGCATGCGGCCCAGGCGCGGGTCGACCGGCAATTTGGCGAGCCGGCGGCCGAGGTCGGTGATCTGGCCGCGCTCGTCCAGCGCGTTGACCTCCTGCAGGGTGCGCATCCCGTCGCGGATCAGACGTGGATCGGGCGGTTCGACAAACGGAAAACGGCTGATGTCGCCCAGCTTCAGCGCGTGCATCTGCAGGATGACGGCAGCCAGGTTGGTGCGCAGGATTTCCGGATCGGTGAATTCCGGCCGGTTGAGGTAATCCTGCTCCGGGTACAGGCGGATGGCGATGCCCGGCCCGACCCGGCCGCAGCGGCCCGAGCGCTGGCTGGCGGATGCGCGCGACACCTTCTCGATCGGCAGCCGTTGCAGCTTGCTGCGGTGGGAATAGCGGCTGATGCGGGCATGGCCGGTATCGATCACCGAACGGATGCCCGGCACCGTCAGCGAGGTCTCGGCCACGTTGGTGGCCAGCACGATGCGGCGCGCGCCGGTAGGCCGGAACACCTTCTCCTGCTCCGACTGCGACAGCCGCGAATACAGCGGCAGGATCTCGCACTTGGACGGATGATGCTTGCGCAGCGATTCGGCCGTCTCGCGGATCTCGCGCTCGCCGCTGAGGAAGATGAGGATGTCGCCCGGCAGCTCGCGCCAGAGTTCGTCCACCGCATTGAGAATGGCGGTTTGTTCGGCCTTGTCGGTCTCGTCGCCCTCTTCGATCGCCACCGGCCGGTAGCGCACATCCACCGGGTAGGTCCGCCCGGACACGTTGATGATCGGCGCGTCGCGCCCGCCCTGGCCGAAATGGCGGGCAAAGCGCTCGGGGTCGATGGTGGCCGAGGTGATGATCAGCTTGAAATCCGGCCGACGCGGCAGCAGCCATTTCAGGTAGCCCAGCAGGAAATCGATGTTGAGACTGCGCTCGTGGGCCTCGTCGACGATCAGCGTGTCGTACTGGTCGAGAAAGCGGTCGTGCTGCGTTTCCGCCAGCAGGATGCCGTCGGTCATCAGCTTGACCAGGCTGTCCGGCCGGGTCTTGTCCTGGAAGCGCACCTTGTAGCCGACCGCCTGGCCCAGCGACTGCCCCAGCTCCTCGGCGATGCGCGCCGCCACCGTGCGGGCGGCGATGCGGCGCGGCTGGGTATGGCCGATGAAGCCGGTCAGCCCCCGCCCCGCCTCCAGGCAGATCTTCGGCAACTGTGTCGTCTTGCCGGAGCCGGTCTCGCCGCAGACGATGACCACCGGGTGCGCCAGCATCGCCGCCAGAATCTCGTCCTTTTTCTCCGACACCGGCAGGTCGGGATAGTCGAGCTTCGGCACGCTCGCCACCCGCGCCACGCGGATGGCCGCCGAGGCTTCGATCCGCGCCTGCAGCCCGGCCAGCTCGGCGGCAACGTCCCTGCCGGCCCCGGCATCGCGCCTGATCCGCTCCAGCGCCCGGCGCAGGCGGTGCTGGTCCTTTCTGAGACAGTGCGCAAGCCGTGAATCGAGGGAACTGATTGCTGACAACATCAAGGGAGAGGATACGTGACGAACAAGGGAGGCCGGCCAGCCTGTCATGATACAAGCAAGCCGGACCGCGAATGGGGCCGGATGCGGCCGGGAGTACTACGTAACGAAACCCGTGCCTGACCGCAATCCCTGGGGCAGGGCCCTACCCGGGGAATGCTATGATGGCTTGCCCGGCGAGAAGCCAGATTGCCATATCCGCCGTCACCGTCTCCGGGACAGGCCAGGTCGTCATCCCGGCCAGCGTCATTCGCCGAAAGCTTGGCAGGCGACCCGGCTGCCCAGCGGATTTTGTGCCCGCTGGCGCGCGTCCATGTCGACGACCCCAAGGACCCGGAAGCGACCAGGCAACCTCCGCCGCCGTTCATCCACGCAACCGCCATGGGTACCCGGGGTTTCTGACATTCGATGACGGACGCCTGACCCGCAGAGCGCAGCGGCGCGGCATGCGCCCAGCCGTGCGTGTACTGAAAGGTTGATGTTCACGAGGCAGCACAACCATGCTTTTCAATTCCTACAGCTTTATCTTCCTCTATTTGCCCATTACCTTCACCGGCATGTTCTGGCTGGGGCGCTACAGCCACCGGCTGGCCACCCTCTGGCTGGTCATGGCTTCGCTAACCTTTTATGCGGTTTGGGATACGCGCTTCGTTTTGCTATTGCTTACATCCATCGCCTTCAACTATTCCGCCGGTTATTGGATTGGTCATTGCATGCAACGAAAACAGGCAGGCAGGCAGGCAGGCAGGCAGGCAGGCAAAAACCGTTCTGATGACCGCGATCACTGTCAATCTGATAGCGCTCGGTTACTTCAAGTACGCCAACTTCTTCATCGATTCAGCGAACCAGCTTTTCGATAGCCGCATTCCGACGCTGGACATCATCCTGCCGCTGGGCATTTCCTTCTTTACCTTTACCCAGATTGCCTTTCTGGTGGATGTTTATCGCGGCATCGCCCGTGAGTACAGTTTTATTCACTATCTGCTGTTCGTGACTTGGTTTCCACACCTGATTGCCGGCCCGGTACTGCATCACAAACAGATGATGCCGCAATTCGGCCAGGCAGCTACCTATCGGATCAATCTGGATCATGTTGCCGTGGGTCTGACCATCTTCGTAATCGGCCTTGCAAAGAAAGTGCTACTCGCCGATAACCTGGCGGACTATGCCACACCCATCTTCAATGCAGCCAGCGAGGGACACACCCTCATGTTCGTCGAGTCCTGGGTCGGCGCGCTGTCCTATACGCTGCAACTGTATTTCGATTTTTCGGGCTATTCCGACATGGCGATCGGGCTGTCGTTGATGTTCAACGTGCGCCTGCCGCTCAACTTCGACTCACCGTACAAGGCCACCAACATCATCGACTTCTGGCGGCGGTGGCACATGACGCTGTCGACCTTTCTCCGTGACTACCTCTATATCCCACTTGGCGGGAATCGCAACGGTCCTGTCCGCCGCTACCTCAACCTGATGATTACCATGCTGCTGGGCGGACTCTGGCACGGCGCAGGGTGGACTTTCGTGGTCTGGGGGGGATTGCACGGCCTGTATCTGATGATCAACCATGCCTGGCGCGAACTGAGAGCCAGGCTTGGCTGGATTGGGTGTGGGGGACGACTGGAAAAACTCGGCGCGGGTGCACTGACCTTCCTCGCGGTTATCGTGGCATGGGTGTTTTTCCGTGCGGACAGTTTTGCCTCAGCGTTGTCCATGCTTGCCGGCATGGCGGGCCTGAGCGGCTTGTCGCTGCCAACCTCACTGGAACCACATCTGTCCCCCCTGTTTCAAAACCACGAACTGATCACGCCACTGTTCGTTGGCATGTTTCCCAACACGTACCTTAACACCGGACATTCAATTGGCAGCATAGCCATTGGCTTGGCGCTGGTTTGGCTATTTCCGAATACCCGGCAAATCATGCGCGACTACAGACCAACTTGGGACGACATGGCAGGCAAACCCACACCCGCGCCAATACCGAAAGGCCTAATCGCGCGATTAGCGGTGTGGCAACCCTCGGTTCCACTAGCCTTGGCAATGGGGTTTCTATTCTATTCCTGCGTGATATCGCTGACAAAGATCAGCGAGTTTCTTTACTTCCAGTTCTAGCCATGCGTCGCTATTTGATGATTTTTACCTTAGGTTGGGCGCTACCCATTTCAATTTTCACTGGAATCAACTACCTCGTCGATCCATATCGAATCTTTCATAAACCAGTACTGCGAGATAATTACTATACATCCGACAGAGACATGCGAGACGCGTCTGCCGGCATCATCAACACGGAAGAATTCGATGCCATGATCTTGGGATCAAGCATGGCTCAAAACTTTTCACCCAACGAGGCCAGCAGGCTTTTCGGACAGACATTCGTAAACATATCGATGGGTGGGTCAGGCATTCCCGAGAGGTCCCTGGTATTGAGCTATGCCTTCTCCAAAAAGCAAATCGCGACGGTTATCTTCTCACTCGACTGGGACTGGGGGCTTACTCACGCCGAACTCGAGAGATCACCCATCGCTCCATATGCCTATCTCTACGACGATGATCGCATAAATGACATATTGATCTATACAACCAATATAAGGCCCCTTCGCTATGCGTTGTGTCGCAACATCTTCATCCCAAACGATTTGCTCTGCAAAAACAGCAGAAACGACCTCGAAAGCCTCGCTGAGTGGCATTCAATCCAAGATAATAGCAAGCGCTTTGGCGGGATCATAAATTGGCTGGAAGCAAGAAATAACACTCAGATTCAAGACGCATTAAAATCCATAGCCGACAGCATCCGTCGGGTCGAATCCGGCCAGATCGTACCTGTTGACTTAGCCCGGGCCGAGAAAAAGACTGCACGAGATGGGCGCGTCTTTCAGGATGATATGCTGAAACTGGCAGGCCAACATCCGCAGACGCACTTCTACTTGTTCTTTCCTCCTTACTCGCGGTTGAACTTCGCCATATTGCAGCAGAGCAACCCGCAGCGATTCGAGGAATATTTAGAGATATTACGGCTGGTCGTGAATAAGAGCACCAGTTACCCCAATGTTCATGTTTTCGGTTTTGAAAACGAGAACTTCCTCGATGACATCGCGAACTACAAAGACACCAGCCACTACCACCAGCGCTACAATTCGGCGATGCTGCACTGGATGAAAAATGGTGAACATGAACTGACGCCTAGCAACATTGAGCCCTATACCCGAATTATCACCAAGCGCGCTGCGGACTATCCGCTCATGGACATCGGCGCCCAAATTGATGCCTACCTGTCAAAAATTCATTGAGAAGGCGCCGTGACCGCAACAGTCACTGAGACGCGCCAACTTGCGATCGCCATCCCCGAGCGATACCCCCCGTTCCTGCAACCACTGACCCCACCATGCCCATCCGCCCCCTGCCGCCGCAACTCATCAACCAGATCGCCGCCGGCGAGGTCGTCGAGCGGCCCGCCTCGGCGGTCAAGGAACTGGTCGAGAACGCCATCGACGCGGGCGCCGGGCAGGTCGAGATCGAGATCGAGCAGGGCGGACTGCGGCTGCTGCGGGTGCGCGACGACGGGTGCGGCATCGCCCGCGACGAGCTGACCCTGGCGCTGTCGCGCCATGCCACCAGCAAGATCGCCAGCCTCGACGATCTCGAGCAGGTCATGACCCTGGGTTTCCGCGGCGAGGCGCTGCCGAGCATCAGCTCGGTGTCGCGGCTGGTGCTCACCTCGCGCCCGCGCGGCGAGCCGCATGCCTGGCAGGTCAGCAGCGATGGCGCCGAGGCGACGTTCGACATCCGCCCGGCGGCGCACCCCGAAGGCAGCACCGTGGAGGTGCGCGACCTGTTCTACAACATGCCGGCCCGGCGCAAGTTCCTGCGCTCGGAGAAGACCGAGTTCCAGCACATCGAGACGCTGGTCCGCCGCCTGGCGCTGGGTCGGCTGGACCTGGGGCTGTCGCTCAGCCACAACCAGCGCCGTGTCCTGCAACTCCGGCCCGGCCGCGACCCGGCCGACGTCGAGCGGCGGCTGGCGGCCCTGCTGGGCGAGGATTTCCTGGAACAGAGCCTGCCGCTGGACATCGGCGCCTCCGGCCTGCGCCTGCACGGCTGGATCGGCCTGCCGACCTTTTCCCGTAGCCAGGCCGACCAGCAGTATTTCTACGTGAACGGCCGACTGGTGCGCGACAAGCTGGTGAGCGTCGCCATCCGCCAAGGCTATCAGGACGTGCTCTACCATGGCCGGCATCCGGTCTATGTGCTGTATCTGGAACTGGACCCCGGCCTGGTCGACGTCAACGCCCACCCGACCAAGATGGAAGTGCGCTTCCGGGAGGCGCGGCTGGTGCACGATTTCCTCTTCCGCGGGCTGCACCGCGCACTGGGTGGCGCCAGGGCCGGACTCGGCGTTGCGGCCACCGTGGTGGAGGAGACGATGGCGCCGGCGCAACCGGCCGTCGCCGCCCCGGCCGCGCGCGCCGTCTTCGCGGCGCCCGCCCAGGCTGGACAGGCCGGGACCGCCCTGCCGCCCCGCCAGGCCGAGCTGCCGCTGAACGTGGCGGAGCTGCTGCCGCGCTACACGGCGCTGTATGCGCCGCCGGACACCGGAGCCGCCGCGCCCGCCGCTGCCGACGGAAGAAACCTGCCGCCGCTGGGCTATGCCCTCGCCCACCTCCACGGCGCCTTCATCCTGGCCGAGAATGCCGAAGGCCTGGTCCTGGTCGACGCCCACGCGGCGCACGAGCGGGTGACCTACGAGAAGCTGAAACGGCAACGGGCAGCGGGCAATATCCCCAGCCAGCCGCTGTTGCTGCCCATCCGGCTGCGGGTCAGCGAGGCCGAGGCGGAACTGGCGGTCGAACGCGAGGCCGAGCTGGCGGCGCTGGGCATCGAGCTGGGGCGGATCGGCCCGGACACGCTGCTGGTCCGCGCGCTGCCGGCCCTGCTCTGCCAGGGCGACGGCGAGCCGCTGGTGCGCGACGTGCTGGCCGACCTGCTGACCGATGGCCGGAGCCGCCGGGTCGAGGAAAAACTGAACGCCCTGCTCGCCACCATGGCCTGCCACGGCTCGGTACGCGCCAACCGCAAGTTGAGTGTGCCGGAGATGAACGCCCTGCTGCGGGAGATGGAGGCCACCGAGCGCAGCGGCCAGTGCAATCACGGCCGCCCGACCTGGGTCCGGCTGAGCCTCGCCGAGCTCGACAACCTGTTCCTGCGCGGCCGCTAGCCGGGCCGGCTACAGCGGCAGCTCGCAATAGGCCGGCTGCCACTGGTTGAGGCGGATGGCCTCGCGCAGGGATTCGCGATCCGCCACCGGCGCGACGCCATCCGCCACCGCCTGCAGGGCCACCGCCAGCGCCACCTCGGCGGCCACTTCCCGCGCCCGCTGCAAGGGCGGCAGCAGCGGCGCGCCGGGTGCCGACAAGGCGGGCGACAGACGCGCCAGCGCCTCGGCGGCGGCGATGAGCATGCTGTCGGTGACCCGCCAGGCACGCCCGGCCACCAGCGCCAGACCGACCGCCGGGAAGATGTAGACGTTGTTGCACTGGGCGATGCGGTAGTCGCACCCGGCATGGGCAACGGCCGGGAACGGCGATCCGGTCGCCACCAGGGCGCGGCCGTCGGTCCAGGCGATCAGCTGTTCGGCGGTGGCCTCGGCGCGGCAGGTCGGGTTGGACAGCGGGAAGATGATCGGCCGCTCGACCTTGCCGGCCATGCCGCGCACCACCGCTTCGTCAAAGGCGCCGGCCACGGTGGACAGGCCGATCAGGATGGTGGCGCGGATCTGGCCGATCACCTCGGCCAGGCCGATCGTGCCGCGCGCGCTCCTGGGCCAGTCGGCCACGGCCGCCCATGGCTGGGCGTAGGGGCGCTGCTCCGGCAGCAGGTCGGCGCGCCGGTCGTGCAGCAGGCCGTCCTTGTCGATCAGATAGAAGCGGGCGCGCGCCTCGGCTTCGCTCAGGCCCTGCTTGACCAGGGCGGCGCGCAGGTAATCGGCGACGCCGATGCCGGCCGAGCCCGCGCCGAGGAAGACGATGCGCTGATCGCGCAGGGCCTCGCCGGCGACGTTGACGGCGCTGAGCACCGCGCCCAGCGCCACCGCCGCCGTGCCCTGGATGTCGTCGTTGAAGCTGAGCAGGCGGTCGCGGTAGCGCTCCAGCAGCGGCCGCGCGTGCGGAGTGGCGAAATCCTCCCATTGCAGGCAGACCCGCGGCATCGCCGCCGTGACCGCCTGCACGAACTCGTCCACGAAATCGTAGTAGTCGTCGCCGGTCACCCGCTCGTGGTGCCAGCCGAGATACAGCGAATCGGCCAGGCGCTCCGGATTGTTGGTGCCGACATCCAGCATGATCGGCAGGGTGCGCTCCGGGTGGATGCCGCCGATCAGGGTGTAGAGAGACAGCTTGCCGATCGGGATGCCCATGCCGCCGGCGCCCTGGTCGCCGATGCCGAGGATGCGCTCGCCGTCCGAGACCACGATGACGTCGATATCGCCGACCGGGCGGTTGGCCAGGATGCGGCGGATGTTGCCGCGGTTCGGCCAGGAGATGAACAGGCCGCGGGGCCGCCGGTAGATCTGGCTGAAACGCTGGCAGGCCAGCCCCACGGTCGGGGTATAGACGACCGGCAGCATCTCCTCGATGTGGCCCAGCAGGAGGCGGTAGAACAGCACCTCGTTGGTGTCCTGCAACTGCCGCAGGTAGATGTGCTTGCCGAGATCGCCCTCGGCCTCGCGAAAGGCGCCGTAGGCGCGTGCCAGCTGCTCGTCGAGGGTGTCCACATGCGGCGGCAGCAGGCCGCGCAGGCCATAGACGTCGCGCTCCGCCTCGGTAAAGGCGCTGCCCTTGTTGTAGATGGGATTCTCCAGCAGGGTCTGCCCGTACAGGTAGCCCGGCAGGAACGGCCGCGGGGTATCGCGCCGGTGGGGAATCATGGGTGCGGCTCCGGTCGACCCGATCGCGACGGGCGCGGCCGGCTGCCGTGAACCGGCCGTCGGACCGGGGCATCTGTCCAGTACGAATTCATCATGGCCGTCGGATGGGGTTGCCGCTTGGACCGATCGAGACTGACTCCGCCGCCATCCGTCCCGCCGGCGGGGCGGCCGGACGGATGGCGCCGCGCAACGGGGATGGCGGGTCGCGTCAGTGGCTATTCTTCTGCTTCACCGCGCCGCTGGCAAGCAGATTGGGCGGCGGGCCGATGGGTTCGAAACGCTTCAGCAGGGGAATATCGTCCTTGGCGACCCGGTGGATCGCCATGTTGTAGCTGCCCTGCGGCCCCCAGCCGCCGGTGAATGACTGGCCATCGGGCGTGAAGGTCCAGCACATGTCCTCCCCGGCGGTATTGATGGTGTCGCCGAGGTTCAGGGGCTCCTGCCATTCGCCCTTGGGGTTCTGGTAGGCGATCCACTCATCGTGCCCGCCCCGCGAGCCCAGGTCGGGCCGGTTGCTGGTGACGATCAGGCTCTTGCCGTCCCTGGACAGCCCGGTCCAGTGCAGGTGATCCCGGTAGGGCGAATTGATCCTAGGCCCTAAGCTCTGCGGCTTTTGCCAGACACCGTCCTTCTTCTCGACCTTCCAGATATCGCTGTCCTGGGTGACGCCCGGCTGCTGGTAGTTGAAGTAGATCAGGCTGTCGGAAGCGATGATCGGGCAATGCTCCTCACCGGTCGGGGTGTTGAGATGCGGCAGTTCCGGCACCTCGTTCCAGTTCCGGGCCGGCTGCCAGACGCCGTTGACCTTCTGGGCCACGTAAAGGTCGCCGGTCGACAGGTTGCCGGCCCGGTAGCGGGTGAAATAGATGAGGTTGCCGTCGTCGGAAAAGCTCGCCTCCAGTTCCCAGTCGGGGGTGTTGATGTCCGGCCCGACGGCGGGATCGATGCCAGCCCCGAGCGGGATCGGCGCCTGCCAAACCCCATCGGCGTTGCGGGCCAGCCAGACATCAAAGTTGTAGGGCGTCCCCGACTCGACGCTGCCCGGGCGGGTCGAGGTGAACAAGGCCGTTTTGCCATCGGCGCTGTAGGTGATCTCGAAATTGGAACCCGGCGAGGCCAGCCCGCCGCCCAGCGGCTGCGAGGTGGGCGGCGGCTCCGCGCCACCCCCGCCCGCCAGGGACATGCCCGGCATGGCGCTGGCGGCCCCCTGGCCCAGGATCAGCATCAGCGCCACAGCGCAGCATCTTGCCATCGGCGTGCTCTCGTTCATCTGCATGGATACCTCGAAAGATTCGGCCCTAGCCCTGGAAACGGGCCTCCGGCGCGGGTGTTCAGGAAGGGGGTCCCGCCCATGCGGGGGTCGGGAATGGGTGGGACGATGGCCCCGATGACGGGACACGCCCGGCGGCCCTATCGCTTCTCCGTTTCGAACAGGATGGCCTGCATCGGATAACGCGTGGGGCTGGCGCCGTATGCCTGGCGGAAGGCCTCGGCAAGGGCATCGACGATGTCCTCGGGATTGACGCCACCGCGGTCCCTGATCTCGAAGATGATCGGCGTATACACCAGGGCGCGGGCAAAGGCCGACACGTCGAGGATGTCGTAGGTATGCCGCTGCACGGAAATCACGATGGGATCGAACCCGGCCCGGATCAGCCGTTCCTTGATCGGATCGATTTGATGGCAGGCCACCGGATCGCACAGGAAGCGGGGCGTATCCGACGGGAAGAAGCGCTTCAGCACCTCGAAGCTCAGGCTGGCAAACGGGTTGTACTGCTCCGAATCCCAGACGCGGAACAGGTAACGCCCGCCGCGCCTGAGGGTCCGGTACACCTCGCCGAATGCCTGGTCCTGATCGAAGAACATGATCCCGAACTGGCAGACCACCGCATCGAACGACGCGTCCATGAATGGCAACGCCGTGGCGTCCGCGTTCCGGAACGTGACCTGCTCGTCGGGCAGAAATTTTGTCCGGGCGAGCGCCATCATCGAATCGCTGATGTCGATCGCCGTCAGCCGCGCATCCCTGGGCAGCAGGTTGCGCAGATGCCGCGTGACAATGCCGGTACCGGCGGCGATTTCCAGCACGTCACCGGGCGATCGCTCGGCCACGCGCCGGGCGGTGTCGGCGCCATAGTGCTCGAACAGTACCGGCCCGAGATCCCGGTCGTAAGGGATGACGACGTCGTCCACATAGCCTGCCATGCACGGTACTCCGGTTGAGGATCGGGGGGTTCCCAGGGACGGGACGGTTACGGGCGCTCGAATCAGTCAACCCTGATGATCCCATCGTACCACCCCGCAGGGGGAGATGCCGACCGCAAGGCCGGCGCCACGGCGCCACCTGCCGGCCGCGCGGGCAAGGGTATTGCAAGCCCTTATGGAAGCGACACGCCACCGACAGGATAGCAAGCGGCCGGCAACGGAAGCGGTGGCATCCGGCCCAGCGGCATGCCACCGCAGCGATCATGGCCAGGGACCGGAACTACCGGCCCTGTCGGCACCGGGGCATGGCAGCCAGCGGGAATCCCTTGCGCCGTTTTCTATTAACCCGGCCACTTTTTATCGAACGTCTGCAACCCATGGAAGCCTTGTCTGGCGCAGCAACTGACCCCGTGGTCGTACGTTTTATTGTGGCCCGAGTAATAGCAGCCTGTCACGCCTGGACGCACGGCGGTCGGGCTGGTCTGTCTCGTGCGGCATACTGCTTTCCGGCAGAGACGAGCCAGGAAACCGAGACCCATCGATATCGTCAGCCGAGATATCAGAAATCTTCTTAAGCCCACAAATCTCCGCGCGCACCCACTCACCAATTCCTTCCGGAAAAACCAACACAAAGGCATCATGATGACTCATAAACCTTACTGGAATTATTGGGGAAAAAGCGTCGGCGCTCTGCCACCAAAACAGGAAACCTATCCGGGCTGGCATCTGCTGGCATGGCATTGCCTGGATGTGGCGGCGGTGGCTTGTACGTGGTGGGATTCGAGCCGATCCATCCGGCGGTCTTTTGCTGCCGCGCTGGAGGTGAACGAGGGCGACACACAGGCGATGGAAGAACTCAAGGCCTGGGTGCTGTTCTTCATCGCTCTGCATGATTTTGGCAAATTCGATATCCGATTCCAGTGGAAAGCCCACGAGGTAACGATGGTGCTTTGGCCTGAGGCGGGATGGGCGACATTGAAGATAGCCGAGGCTGACTGGAAGGGCTACGATCATGGACTCGCTGGTTTTGTCTGGCTGACAGCAGAATGGGATACCCTGCTGGGCTGCGATGACGAGGACGATTCATACGAAGCTTGGGACGCATGGCGTCCATGGCTGCAAGCGGTCACCGGCCATCATGGCGAAATCATTTCCGGCAACGCTGAACTCGGCAAAATCAGGAATTTCGGCAAGATGGAGCACCAAGACCAACTTGCCCGGAAGGCTTGGCTCTTGGAACTCGAAGCGTTGTTCCTCCTACCAGTCGGCCTATCCCTGCGGTCCCTGCCGCAACGAATCAATAACGACAATCGCGCGGCACAAAGTCTGCTCGCCGGTTTCTGTGCGGTGGCCGACTGGGTTGGCTCCAACACCCGATATTTTCCTTACTGCGCCGATCGCCTCGAACCCGCAGCCTATTTCTCCCGACGCCTCGCGGACATAGCGAACAAGCAGGTGCTGCGTTCATGCGGCTTGCACGGGCAAATCCTCGCCTATTCCGGAGTGGCTGCGGTACTCCCGTCAAACGAGAAGCCACGTGGCATTCAAACCCTGGTGGATGCTCTGCCCGTCGAACCGGGCCTGCTTCTGGTAGAGGCACCCACCGGCTCTGGCAAGACTGAAGCCGCGCTCGGTTATGCCTGGCGTTTGCTGGATGCCGGCCTTGCCGACGCCATCGTCTTCGCCCTGCCTACCCAGGCCACCGCCAATGCCATGCTCAAGCGGCTGGAAGATTTCGCTGCCTTGGCCTTTCAGGGGGGTGCGAATGTCGTCCTGGCGCACGGAAAGTCGGATGTCAATCACGACTTCGACCGGCTGAGGGAAGCCGGACGCCATCCCAGCGTGCAAGGCGAGATGGAAGCTGCCGCGCAATGCACGGCATGGCTGGCACAAAGCCGCAAGCGCGCCTTCCTCGGACAAATCGGCGTTTGTACGGTGGATCAAGCCCTGCTATCGGTGTTGCCGGTCCGGCATAAGTTCGTGCGGGGCTTCGGCATCCACCGTAGCGTCCTGATCGTGGACGAGGTCCACGCCTACGACGGTTACATGACCGGCCTCTTGGAGGAAATACTGGCCCGGCAAACCCGAACCGGCGGCTCCGCCATACTGCTTTCCGCGACCTTGCCAGCCAATCAACGCAAGCGTTTGGCCGAGGCATGGGGTGCCAGGCAAATCGAGCAATCCCATGACTATCCACTGCTGACCCATATCCAGGGTCAAATCCTCGACACGCCGCAACTCGCAAAGGAACACCACCCCAAGCCGCGAACCATCGCGGTGGAACGCCTCGCCACCGCACGGGCCGAACCCGATGATGCAATCCTGAAGCGTGTCATCGAGGCGGCGCAGCAAGGCGCGCGAGTCGTCCTCATCCTCAATTTGGTGGATGTCGCGCAACAAACCGCCAAACGCCTTCGTGACGGGCAGCTGAATCGAACCGGTATTCCAGTCGACCTCTTCCATGCCCGTTATCGCTTCGAGGACCGGCGGCTCAAGGAAATCGCCGTGCTTGGCCATTACGGGAAAGGGGCCATGCGAAACGCCGGCGGACGCATCCTGGTCGCGACTCAAGTGGTGGAGCAAAGCCTGGACCTCGATTTCGACTGGATGGTGACGCAAATCTGCCCGGTGGATCTGCTGTTTCAGCGACTTGGGCGCTTGCAAAGACATGATCGCGCGCGTCCGCCTGGCTTCGAGTCGCCGCGCTGCCTGGTTCTGACGCCTACGAGCGGTAAATATGACGTGTTCAAATGCATCTATGGCAGTCCGCGGTTGCTATGGCGCACGGAGCAATTATTGAAGCTATCGGGGGGTGTGATCCAATTTCCAGCCGCCTATCGGGAATGGATCGAGGCGGTTTATGGCGAGGAATGGCCGGTTGCTCAAGACGAACCTGAAGATGTTATCGACAGGCATCTTGGCTGGCAGCAAGAACAGGAACAAAAGCGCCACGACGCGGCCCGCTATGTGAGGATGAATATCCGTGAGTTTCGTGACGATCAGGATACCGTGGCCTCCCTGACCCGGGACGAGGAAATGGGGTACACAGTGCTGCCGCTGAGCGCGGACGGCAAGACGCTGCTGGATGGATGCAAGTTGAACGACCTGGGCGAGATCAAAAGGGCCGAGACCATCAACCTGAATGGCATTCCTGCCCCGGCGAGCTGGAAATTCCTCCAGTCGCTGGAAATACATGACGACGGCTGCCGGATCTTGCCGCTGGAGCGGGACAGGGAGGCTTGGCGCGGCGAGGCGGGTGGAACCGTCCTAGTCTATTCGCAGGAATACGGCTTGACCAAGGGAGCCAAGCAGCCAGGCGGATAAGACCGCCCGGCAAGCCCCACTAGCGTGGGGAACATAGCCGTCCTGCCGATAAGAACAACACGAACGACGGTTCATCCCCTGATCAGGGGAAATCAGGGCCATTCCGGCACCGCTCAATAATAACACGAACTACTTTACGATAAGCTGCTTTATCTTTACCATTGAATGCCATGCTGACCATGGGGGAAGTACAACGTGACTGAGTTGATGCGCGAAATTCGAGGGTTGATTGAAGCCTTGAACAAGACTACGCCTCTTGCCGTCACGGCATTGGCTCCGCTTCTAGGGGTTTTGCTGGTGTTGACCCTATTGATCATAGGGGGATGGCTAAGATGGACCTCTTAAGGAATGCCTGGATACCCGTTCGGCATAGGAATGGGGCGGTCACCGGTGACCTGATCACGCTGGAAGAACAGCTGTGTGGCTCGGAGGCATGGGACATCGCCCTGCCCCGCGATGATTTGGAAATGGCCTGCCTGCAACTGCTGATCTGCCTCGTCCAGGTGATGTTTCCTCCCGATGACGCGCCCGCCCTGCGCCAGCGGGCCAAGACCCCGCTCTCCCCCGAGGAGTTCGCCGATGGCGTCGCCAAGCTCGGCGACTGGTTCGACCTTGACCATCCCGAATGGCCGTTCATGCAGACCCGCGGCATCAAGGCCGACGAGGCGACTCCCATCCAGAAACTGCTGATCGGTTTGCCGGAAGGCAACAACCATGCGTTTTTCAACGAACCGGGGGAAATCCGCTACCTCGGTGCGCCCGCTGCGGCCATCGCGCTGTTCCATCAAGCGGTGAACTGCCCCAGCTTCGGCGGGGGTTTCAAGGGTGGGCTGCGGGGCGGAGCACCCATCACCACCCTGGTATCGGGTGATCACCTGCGGGAAACGATTTGGCGGAACGTCCTCACCCGCGAATCCATCACCGACCTGTTGCCGGTCTACGACTTTGACTTCGCCCAAGATCAACCTACCTGGGTGCAGCCTATCAAGGCCGGCGAGACTTTCCCGACTGCGAGAATTGGCCTGCTACGCGGTTTGTTCTGGCAACCGGCCCATGTCAGCTTGATCGGCGCCGACGAACAGCAATCTTGCCAATTGCTGGGCGGTGAGCCTGGTCCCGCCTATTCCGGCTTCCTCAAAGAAAAATTTACCTACACCGCCGAAGGCACGCCATGGCCGCATCCTCATGGCGCCTTACAAGTTGCCACCAAAAAAGGCAAGCGCGAGGAAAAATTCCTGTCCTTTACAACCACTGCGCCCGCCTGGACGCTGATGAGCGAATTCGTGGTTCCTCGCAGTGGCAAGCAAGACCCGGAAGGTAGCCGTCCGGCATCCGCAATCGTCCAGTTCAGCACGACGTGGCCGAAAAAACCGTTGTCGCTGCTGGTGGGGGGTTATCGCAGCAATCAAGCCTCGGTGATCGAGCGCCGTCACGAACTGTTAAGCCTTGCAAGTGGCTGGGAGGCCGGGAGCAACCTTAAGCACTTGGTCGAACTGGCACTCAAAAGCCGCGATGCCCTGTGGAAGAAGCTGTTCTATGTCGGCAAAGGCAATAAGGACAAGGGTTTCAAGGGGCTGGGAGTGGGGTTGCAAAAAACCGGTGAAGTCCTGTTTTTCCGCCGCACCGAGCGGCTGGTGCAAAGCGCCTTGGCGGATGTCGCTTTCGATGATGCGGGGTTCAACACCCACCGCGGAAACTTCGTCGCAGCGCTGGCCAAGGTCTGCCGAGA
This sequence comes from Methyloparacoccus murrellii, assembly GCF_054657115.1. Classification (NCBI taxonomy): domain Bacteria; kingdom Pseudomonadati; phylum Pseudomonadota; class Gammaproteobacteria; order Methylococcales; family Methylococcaceae; genus Methyloparacoccus; species Methyloparacoccus murrellii. Next base: position 28,119 of record NZ_BAAHXD010000047.1, read on the forward strand.
CATTTTCAATGAATTGACCGAGCCCTACGCCGCCAAACCTGAACTTATTCCCATCATCGCCGTGGCCCGTGCCGGGCTCGGCACCGAACTCGCCAGACTCCAACAAGAGGTAAAAACCCATGGCGGATGAAAAAAGCACCGGGCCGGATTTCCTGGACATCTACACCAAGTTCCACGGGACGCTTCAGGCGGACGGAACCCGCAAAGGTGGGTTGGATAATGGGATGAAAGCGCAAATCCGACGGATAGCCGAGCCCGATGATTTACGGGATACCCCCGCGCTTTATCGCCTTTTCAACCAAGCGCGCCCCCACGATGGCTGGCTAAGAGTCGTGTTTCTTCTGCCTTGGTGCGAGGACTGTGGCGACGCCAAACGCGACATTACCCCGCGTTTCGGCAGACAGTTGAAGGAAGCCAACATCAGCGAACCGCGCTTGTTCCAGATCGCTCATTCGCGTGCTCCACTCGACATCATCCAGCTACGCCGCCTGGCAATCAGTCTCAAGCATCCCCGAGTGGATTGGAAAACTTTCGGCTGGCTCCTTTACCGCTCGGAGCGTGACGGTTCCTGGAGTCAAAAATCCAAGCGCCAACTCATCGAAGACTTCTATATCGCCCAACCCGCCTCTTCCGATACCAAAAGGGACGTCACCCATGAATACTAAGAACTTCGTCAATTTCCATGTACTGATTTCGCACAGCCCCTCTTGCCTTAACCGTGACGATTCCAACATGCAGAAAACCGCCATGTTCGGGGGTGTGACGCGGGTCAGGATTTCCAGCCAGAGTCTGAAGCGGGCCATGCGCCGTCCACCGGAAGCAGAGCGGAACTATTGGGCCGAACACCTAG
>NZ_BAAHXD010000048.1:0-26206 GCF_054657115.1 Methyloparacoccus murrellii
CCGCATGCCATCGCGGTGACGACGGCGGAGGTGACCGATCGCCAGGGCGCCCTGCAGGCGATGGACCGGTGTGCGGCGAACCTAACACGGGTCGAGAGCGTGCTGGTCGATGGCGGCTATACGAGACGGCCGTTTGCCGAGGCAGTTAAGGAGAAGCTCGGCGCCACCGTGCAAGTGGTTAAACGCGATGAATTGCACACGTTTGCTGTGTTGCCGCCGCGCTGGGTGGTAGAGCGTAGCTTTGGCTGGCTGGAGAAGTGTCGCCGATTGTGGAAGAACTGCGAACGCAAGCTCAACACCAGTTTGCAGTTCATCCACTTGGCGTTTCTCGTCCTGCTCATCAGAAGATCGCGAACAGGCTCTGAGGGTTCAAATACCGTTCAAGCGCCATAAACGAAAAAGGCCCCGAAGGGCCTGAGTCGTTGATATATATGGTAGCAACGCCCGGACTTGAACCGGGGACACCCGCATTATGAATGCGGTGCTCTAACCAACTGAGCTACGTTGCCAGAAAGAAACGGAATGATAAAAAGGCCAACCCGGACTGTCAACCTTCCACAGGGTCGGGTTGGGCGAAGCGGGACGCAGGACTGGCAGCGTGAGGGTCGGTTAAGCTACCGTCCCTTCTACCGCCACCTTGCCGGGAGTTCCCTATGCGTCACCTGTCCTGCCGACCCCAATCCCGACGGCCAATCTGGCCCGGCCTCCGCCTTGGCCTGTGCTGGCTGCTGGTCGCAACGCTGACAGCCGGGTGCGCATACGGTCCGCCCGCAGGCGTCACGGCGGTTTCCTCCTTCGATGCCCAGCGCTATACCGGCAAATGGTACGAAATCGCGCGACTGGATCACGGTTCCGAGCGGGGCCTGACCGACATCAATGCGACCTACCGGCTGCTGCCGGATGGCAGCCTGGAAGTCACCAACCGGGGCTACGATCCCAAGGCAAAAACCTGGCAGCAGGCCGTGGGGCATGCCAGGTTCCTCGGCGACCCGCGCAAGGGCTCGCTCAAGGTCAGCTTCTTCGGGCCCTTTTACGGCGGTTATCACGTCGTCGCCCTGGACCAGAAGGGCTATGACTGGGCGCTGGTCATGGGGCCGGACCGCGACTACTTCTGGATTCTGGCGCGTGACAAGCAACTGCCGGAGCCGCTCAGGCAGGACCTGCTGGAGAATGCCCGTCGCCTTGGCATCGATACCGGGCTACTGATCTGGCCCAGCCAGACGCGCGACGACAGCTGAAATCCGACCAGCCGGAACCGGCCAGGCAAACACCCATTGCCGGAGAACCCTTGTCCTTGAAGCGAAAACCGGCCCTATGGCATCATGCCGGTTCCTTTCGGCGTGGCGAAAATGGCCGTGCCGAACCCCCGCAGGGGTGGCCGCGAAACACAAGTCCCTGCCACCCGAACCATGAGCCCGGGCTTTCCGCGCCTTGCCGGGAGCCGATCGGCACACGCACGGTTCCACCTGCTGCCCAACTTTCCATCCACCGACTGAATCCAGGACACCCATGGCTGGCCGCAATCATCTTTACATCCCAGGTCCCACCAATATCCCCGATGCCGTTCTCAGCGCGATGCATGTGCCCTCCGAGGACCATCGTTCGCCCAACTTCCCCAAGCTGGTCAAGCCACTGCTGGAAGACCTCAAGAAAGTTTTCAGGACCGAGAAAGGCCAGTGCTTCGTCTTTCCCGCCACCGGTACCGCCGGCTGGGAAATCGCCATCACCAACACCCTGTCGCCCGGCGACAAGGTCCTGGCCTACCGCTTCGGCCAGTTCACCCACCTGTGGATCGACCTCGCCAAGCGGCTGCAGATGGACGTCGAATTCCACGAAGTCCCCTGGGGCGAGGGCGTGCCGCTGGATCACCTGGAAGCGCGACTGAAGGAAGACAAGAATCACGAGATCAAGGCGCTGCTGATCTGCCACAACGAGACCGCCACCGGCGTCACCAGCGACCTGCCCGGCGTGCGCAAGGCGCTAGACAGCACCAATCACCCGGCGCTGTTCTTCGTCGACGGCGTCAGCGCCATCGGCTCGCTGGAATACCGCCACGACGACTGGGGCATCGACGTCGGCCTGGCCGGTACCCAGAAAGGCTTCATGCTGCCCGCCGGCCTCGCCCTGCTGGCCTTCAGCCAGAAGGCCCTGGCCGCCCGCGAACATGCCAAATGCCCGCGCGCCTTCCTCGACATCCACGACCACATGGTCCACAACCCCGGCGGCTACTTTCCCTACACCCCGGCTGTACCCATGCTCTACGGCCTGAAGAAGGCGGTCGAACTGCTGCTGGAAGAAGGCATGGACAACGTCTACGCCCGCCACGCCCGTCTAGCCGAAGGCGTGCGCCGTGCGGTCGGCGCCTGGGGCCTCAGGATGTGCGCCAGGGACCCGAAGTGGTACTCCAACAGCGTCACCGCCATCGTCGTGCCGGAAGGCTTCGACGCCCGCGACGTCATGCACTACGCCTACCACCGCTACAACCTGTCGCTGGGCGCCGGCCTGTCGGAAGTGCTTGGCAAGGTCTTCCGCATCGGCCACCTCGGCGACCTCAACGAACTGATGCTCGCCAGCGCCATCGTTGGTTCGGAAATGGCCATGCTCGATGCCGGCATCCAGGTCACCCCCGGCAGCGGCATCGCCGCCGCGTCCGAATACTGGCGGCAGACCGCCGCGCCGCTGGCGGCCAGGGCATAACCGCAGTTGATAGATCATGTCCCGCGAAAATGCGGCTTCTAACGGCGTTCGCGACGCCGCGTGAACGCCTTTTACGGGACGGTCATTGACTTCTTCGGCGCCCCAGCCGTCCCCGTCCCCCGTTCAGCAACAACAAGGTCGCTGAACGGGGCGCGCTTGGATAACGCCACGGGCTTTCGGGACACCTCGCCGTTTGCCGTCGGACGGTGTTGGCACACCACCGACCGGCAAACCGCCTGACCCTGGCCCTTCCGGGTGGATATAGAAGAAAAACTTCCCGGCGATCACTCATGAACCCACCCAAAATACTTGTCACCCGTCGCTGGCCGGAGCCCTGCGAGGATCGCCTGCGCGGGCAGTTCGACGTCACCCTGAATCTCGACAACCACCCGCTGACGCTGGCGGAACTCCAGGCCGCCCTGCGCGATTACGACGCGGTGCTGCCAACGGTGTCCGACAAGTTGCCGGCCGAGGTATTTGCCACGGCGCCGCTGCGCTGCCGCATCCTCGGCAATTTCGGCGTCGGCTTCAACCACATCGACATCGAGGCTGCCCGGGCGGGCGGCATCGTCGTCACCAATACGCCGGACGTCCTGACCGAGAGCACGGCCGACATCGCCATGATGCTGATGCTGATGGCCGCGCGCCGAGCCAGCGAGGGCGAGCGCCTGCTGCGCGCCGGGCAATGGACCGGCTGGCACCCGACCCAGTTGCTCGGGACGCAGGTGACCGGCAAGACGCTGGGATTGATCGGCTTCGGCCGCATCGCCCAGGCCATGGCGAGCAAGGCCCATTTCGGTTTCGGCATGCCGATCGTCCTGTATACACCACGGCCGGTGGCACCCGAACTGCTGGAGCGGTTTCAGGCCCGGCAGCTGGATTCCGTCGAGGCGGTCCTGCGGGAGGCCGATGTCGTGGCCCTGCATTGCCCCGGCAGCGCGGCCAATTACCACCTGATCGACGCCGAGCACCTGGCGCTGATGAAACCGACCGCCATCCTGGTCAACACCGCCCGCGGCGATGTGATCGACAATCAAGCGTTGATCCTCGCGCTGCGCGAGCGCCGGATCGCCGCCGCCGGGCTGGACGTCTACGAGGGCGAGCCGAACCTGGATCCCGGCTTCCTCGAACTCGACAACGCCGTGCTGCTGCCACACCTCGGCAGCGCCACCACGGAGACCCGCATCGCCATGGGCATGAAGGTGATCGACAACCTCGAAGCCTACTTCCGCGGCGAATTGCCACCCAACCGGGTGGCCTGAGCCGGCGACGCCAGTGCCACCAGCGGGCCAGCCCTGGGCCGAGGACGGATTGCCGCCAGGCGAGTTCGCGTGCCAGTGGCAGCGCATCCAGGCAGCCTTCCTGGCGCTGATGCAGGAGCAGCGGCTCCCCCTGGAGGAAGCCCCGGCGCTGGCTGCCGCCTATCTGCCGCTGGCCGCCTGGGTTGCCAGGCGTCCGGCGGATGCCGGCAGACCCACCGTGCTTGGCGTCAACGGCGCCCAGGGTTCCGGCAAATCCACCCTGTGCCGGTTTCTGGAACGCTTGCTGGGCGAACTGCATGGCCTGCGGGTTGCGTGTCTCTCGATCGACGACGTCTACCGGACGCGGGCCGAACGCGAAGACCTGGCCCGGGAAGTCCATCCCCTGTTCCTGACCCGCGGCGTACCCGGTACCCATGACGTCCCGCTGGCACTGGACACCCTGGCGCGCCTCCGGTCGGCGACGATGACCAGCCGAACCGCCCTGCCCCGTTTCGACAAGGCCCGGGACGATCGCGCGCCGCCCGAGGAATGGCCGGTTTTCGTGGGCAGACCCGACCTGATCCTCTTCGAAGGCTGGTGCGTCGGCAGCTCACCCGAGCCGGATGCCGCCCTGCGCGAGCCCATCAATCGCCTGGAGCGCGAGGAAGACCCGGAAGGCATCTGGCGCCGCCGCGTCAACGAGGAACTCGCCACCACCTACGCCCCGCTTTTCGCGCAGCTGGATGCCCTGATCTTTCTCAAGGTACCGGACATGGACAGCGTCTTCGCCTGGCGCAGCCTGCAGGAGCGGAAGCTGGCCGAGGCGGCGCGCGGCGGCCACCGGATCATGGACGACGACGCCATACGCCGCTTCATCATGCACTACGAGCGGCTTACCCGCCGCAATCTCGCCGAGCTGCCGGGCCGCGCCGAACTGACCTTGACGCTGGACCGGCAGCGCCCGGGGGTGGTCTAGGTCTTCAGCCCGGTACCGCGCCAGAGCAGCCAGAGCGCCCAGACCGCCAGCCCGACCACGCCCAGCAACACCACGCCCAGCGCCGGCAGGACGGGAATGTCGGAGATGCCGAGGAAGCCGTAGCGGAATGCATTGACCATGTAGAGGATGGGGTTGCCAAGCGATACCTTCTGCCAGAAATCCGGCAGCAGATTGATGGAATAGAACACCCCGCCCAGATACACCAGCGGCGTCAGGACGAAGTTGGGCACGATGGAAATGTCGTCGAAGCTGTTGGCATAAACGGCGTTGATGAACCCCGCCAGCGCGAACAGCGTCGCCGTCAGCAGGAATACGGCCAGGATCACCCAGGGATGGAGGAAGCTCAGGCCGCTGGCGAACAGCATGCCGATCGCCGTGACCAGCAGCCCCACCACCAGGCCCCGCACCACCCCGCCGCCGACATAGCCCGCCAGTATCACCGTATTCGGTACCGGCGCGCTGATCAGCTCCTCGATGTTGCGCTGGAACTTGCTCGAATAGAACGAGGAAACCACATTGCTGTAGGCATTGGTGATCACCGACATCAGCGCGACGCCGGGGACGATGTAATCCATGTAGGAGATGCCGTCCATCGGCCCGATACGGCGACCGATCAGGGTACCGAAGATCAGGAAGTAGAGGGAGGTGGTCACCGCCGCCGGCAGCACCGTCTGCGGCCAGATGCGCATGAAACGGTAGATCTCCTTGCCGAGAATGGTACGCAGTGCAACCAGATATTGGGGTTGAAACAGCCGTTCGCTCATGACGGGGTCGCGTGAAGGGTGCAGGGAATCAGGGCTGGCACAGGGCCTCGCAGGGCACGCCATCGCCGTCGCCATCCAGGGCGCGCACACCGCAGCGGCGCAGGTAATAACGTGCCTCGCTGCAGCTGTCCATGTCTTCGCAGCGATGCTTGTCGCCGCAGCTGCCGGCCTGGCGGGGGCGGTCGGCCATCCGGGGACGGGCCGGGGACGCCGGCCTGTCGCCCGCATGCCGGTAGGCCCAGGGCGGCTCCGGCCGGCTCTGCGACCACAGGCCGGTCCGCCGCCGACGCGCCTCGGCCTCCAGCCGGCCCAGGTCAGGGTCCTGGTTGTAGAGCACATAATGCCAGGCCAGTCCCTGCCGCAACTGTTCGGCGTTGGCCTCCAGCCCGCCGCAGCGGACATTGGCCAGGGTGCGGCCGTACTTGTCCTCGCCCACCGGGTCCACCCGGGCCTGACGGCCATAGCAGAGATCCGACAACCCTTGGCGGGACTGGCGCCCATAGGGCTGGCCCAACTCCGGCGCATCGATGGCCTGCAAGCGCAGCTTGACCGCCCACCCTTGGCGCAGCACCGAGAGCGTATCGCCATCGTGGATGGCCACCACGCGACCGGTCCAACCCGCCGCCGCCGGGTCTCCCGAACAGCCGGCCAGCAGCAGTCCGACCGTCCAGAGGGTGGCCCGCCCAAGCCTGCGCCAGCGCTTCAAAAGCGGGGTACCAGGAACTTCTGGCCGTCCAGCTCCAGCAGCAGATTCTCGGCCTGAATGGCCAGCAGGAGGATGCCGCCGGGCAGGCGGTCGCCGGTGCGATACTTCTTCATGTCGATGATCACGAAACGCTCCGCCGGATTTTTCGAGTAGGCGAACATGGTGATCCTGAAGGGCGGAATGCGTGCCTGTAATTCCGGCGGCAGCTCGCGATAGTCGGGCGTACCCGGCTGGACGCCGGGTCGCGCCCGGGGTGCCTCGACGTCGGCGGCAACATCGCGGGCATCGGCCAGATTCTCACCCTCCCGCTCCAGCTCGCGGTCGATTTCCTCGAAACCCTCGTCAAGCGCCCGGCTGCGCGGCAGCCGCGGCGGCGCCAGGGCAGGCTCGGCGATGGCCGGCATACGGCTTCCACGAAGATTCTGCCGGGGCGGTGGGGCGGCGGCCGGCGCCGGGGATGGCGCCACGGCAACCGGCGGGCTGAAGGGCGTACCCGTCGGTGCCTGGGGTGCCGGGCTTGGTGCCGGTGGCGCGACCGCGGTGGCCGGCGCGAGCGTCGGCGCAGCGGCGGCCGTCGTGGATGGCGCGGCCGGATCGCTGGTCGCCGGCAGAGTGGCAGCCGCGGTCGATACCGGCTGACCCGGGTTGACGATGGGTGGATTCAGGTTCCGGTCGGCGCTTGCCGCCGGCGTCTCGACCCCGGTCGTTACCGGCGCGGACACGGGTCCGCCGGCCGTTGCCGCCGGCTTCGGCTGTTCCTCGGCGCCACGCTGGACCCACCAGAGCGCCAACCCGCCGAGGTTCAGCGACAGCAGCAGGCCGATCAGGAGATAAAGCCAGCGGGACTGGCGGACCGGTGTCTCGGTCACCACGCTGGGCAATCCCGGCACCTGGCCGGCCCGGCGTTCGCGTTCGGATTTGCGTAAGGCATCCAGAATGTAGGACATGTCGGCGTCTCTATCTGGGCGTCGGCGACACCAGCAGTGGCACGGCCGGATCCTGCCGGGCCGTCTGCAGGTTCAGCAGGGTCTGCATGCCCAGGAGGCCATCCGCGCGCAGTCCCCGGGATTTCTGGAACTCGACGACGCGCGGCTTGAGCGCATCATCGTAGACGTTGTCCGGCCCCGGAGCGGCCGTGGCCCCCAGCTGCCGGCGCACCCAGGACACGATCGGCGCTGTCTCGCCCGGTTTCACGAGATTGGCGATCGCCGTGCCGGGTTTCCACACCACCCATGCGTTGCCGGTCCACAACGGCAGGATGTCGCCAACCTGGAAGCTGCCGGTGGTACTGCCGCTGGTCAGTTTCAGGGTATCGCCAGCCATCGCCAGCAACGCTACATAGCGCCGCCCGCCCCCGGGCAGCTGGAATTCCAGCACCATCGGCAGATTCAGCTGGCGGAGCTGCAACCAGGCGAACTGCACCGGCTGGCACTGATGGCCACTGGCCTTGCCGGCCTCGCAGGGATCGCCGGTGGCCGCATCCGGTGCCACCGACCAGGCCGAGAACACGCTGTCGTAGGCCGGCTTGCGGCCACGTTCGATGGCGGCGATCCAGCCGGCGAATCCGTCCGCCGATTCTGGCCTGCCGGCCGGCTGGCTGTCCTGCGAAGCATTGCCGTCATCGACCGCCGGGGTTCTGGCCGGTTCTGCGGCAACCTGATCCGCCGGGGCGCTGGCCGGCGGCTCCGGCCCCGCGGCCGGTAGCGATGCCGGTTTGCCGGCAAACGGGCCGGGAATGGCGCCGACATACAGGGCCAGGCCGAGGCTCAGGCCCAGGAGGGCCAGAAGGCCCGCCAGCCGTGCCCGGGAACGGGGCATCCTGGCCGGCATCAGCTCGCGGGCGGCACGCCTGGCGACCGCCGCGGTCACCCTGAGCCGGCCGAGCGTGTAGGCACCCAGCAGGGCACGATCGGCCATCAGGTTGACGAGCCGCGGGATCCCCCGCGCGCGCCGGTGGATCACCCGCACCGCGGCCTGGGTGAAGCAGCGTTCGGAGCCACCGGCGACGGTCATGCGGTGGCGGATATAGTCGCGGGTCTCGACAAGGGACAGCGGGTTCAGGTGATAGCGGGCGGTGATCCGCTGCGCCAGCTGGCGCAGGTTGGGCCGCTCCAGCACCTGGTTCAGCTCCGGCTGGCCGACCAGGATGATCTGCAACAGCTTGGTCTGGTTGGTTTCCAGGTTGGTCAGCAGGCGCACCTGTTCGAGCACGTCGAAACGCAGGTTCTGGGCCTCGTCGATGAGCACGATCACCCGCCGGCCACGGGCATGCGCGTCCAGCAGATACTGGTTGAGGGCGTCGATCAGCTGCTTGAGGCTGGCGCGCGGTCCCGGGTAGGGGATGTTCAGCTCGTCGCAGATGCCGGCCAGCAGCTCGCGGGAGTTCAGGCGCGGATTGAAGATGAGCGCGATGTCGACATCCTCGGGCAGCTGGTCCAGCAAGGCCCGGCACAGCGTGGTCTTGCCGGTGCCGACCTCGCCGGTCAGGACGACGAAGCCGCCGCCCACGCCGATCCCGTACAGCAGGTGCGCCAAGGCCTCCCGGTGCTGGGCGCTGAGATAGAGATAGCGGGGGTTGGGCGCGATCGAGAACGGCAGTTCGGTCAGGCGAAAATGCTGGGTGTACATGCTCCGCGAAGGCAGATGCTGGCTTGCGCAAACCGCCATTTTATAGGCAAAGCCCTTGCCGTGGCGGCCACGGCAGGCCGGCAACCCGTTATTAGTCCGGCTGTGCCGGCGGCTCCGCCTGGCCGTGGTACCAGGCTAGCTGCCGATGCAGGGCAACCACCGAGCCGATGATGATGAGGGCGGGCGAGACGATGCCGGCAGCGGTCGCCCGCTCGTAGAGATCGACGAGGGTGCCGGTCACCACGCGCTGGCGGACGGTGGTGCCCTGCTCGATGATGGCGGCCAGGGTGTCAGCAGGACAGCCGTGCCGGATCAGTTGGTCGCGGATTTCCGGAAAGGCCTGCAGCCCCATGTAGACGACCAGTGTCTGCTGCGGGTTCACCAGCCGCGCCCAGTCGACCGAGCTGCCCTGCCCTTCGCGGGAATGGCCGGTGACGAAGGCCACCGACTGGGCATGATCGCGATGGGTCAGCGGAATGCCGGCATAGGCGGCGCAGCCGGTGGCGGCGGTTACGCCCGGCACGATCTGGAAGGGAATGCCCTGCTCCAGCAGGGTCTCGATTTCCTCCCCGCCGCGGCCGAAGATGAACGGATCGCCGCCCTTGAGGCGCACCACGCGCTTGCCCTCGCGCGCCAGCCGCACCAGCAGGCAGTTGATTTCCTCCTGGGGCAGGGTGTGCCGACTGCTGGCCTTGCCGGCATTGATCCGTTCGGCATCGGTGCGGATCAGGCCCATGACCTCGGCCGAGACCAGGCGGTCATAGACCACCACATCGGCCTCCTGCAACAACCGCAGGGCGCGCAGGGTCAAGAGATCGGGATCGCCGGGCCCCGCGCCGACCAGCGAGACGAAACCCCGGCCGCCGGATGCCGGCCCCGCCGTTTCGGCGGCGAGCAGACCCTCGAAGCAGCGTTCGGCCGCCGCATCCTGGCCATTGAACATCAGCTCGGCCGGTCCCCCCTGCAGAGCCGCCTCCCAAAAGCGCCGGCGTCGGCTGGCGTCGGGCAGCGCCACCTTGACGCGCTGGCGGAACCGCTCGGCCAGCAGTGCCAGCCGGCCATAGGCCGCCGGCAGGGCCATTTCCAGCCGCGCCCGCACCAGCCGCGCCAGCACCGGCGAGGCACCGCCGGTGGAAACGGCGATGACCACCGGCGAACGGTCGACGATGGCCGGGAAGATGAAGCCGCACAGGTCGGGACAATCGACGACGTTGACGGGCACGTTGCGGGCCTGCGCGGCGGCGGCCACGGCCTCGTTGACCTCGCGCCGGTCGGTGGCGGAGATGACCAGCGCCTGGCCGTCGAGATCGGACGGCTCGAAGCGCCTGGCGAGATGCTCGATGCGGCCGGCCAGCAGAAGCCTGTGGACGTCCTCGCCCAGCGCCGGGGCCACCACGCGCACCCGGGCCCCGGCCCGCAGGAGGGCATTGACCTTGCGCGCCGCGATCTCGCCGCCGCCGACGACCAGGCACGGCTGACCGGCCAGCCGGAGAAAGATCGGCAGGTACTGCATCGGATCAGGCCGTGGCGGGTTCGGCGGCGGGTAACGCCGGGGTCACCGGTGCGGGATGCAGGCCGATTTCCTCGTCGCTCAGGTAACAGCCCGGGTCCTCGGCCCAGGGATTGCCGGTGACCTGATGCGCACGCACCCGGGTATTACCGTTGCAGAGATCGAGATGCACGCAGGCGGCGCAGCGTCCCTCCACCGGTCGCGGACGCTGCTTGAGCCCCGCCATCAGCGGGTCGGACACATCGCGCCAGATGTCGGAGAAAGGCCGCTCGCGCACGTTGCCCAGGCCGTAATGCCACCAGAAGGTGTCGGGGTGCACATTGCCAAGGTTGTCGATGTTGGCGATGTTGATGCCGGAAGCATTGCCGCCCCACTGGCGCAACCGGGCCCGGATGACGGCCTCGTGCGCCGGGAAATGGCGGCGAACCCAGTGCAGCAGGTAGGCCCCGTCGGCGTCGTTGTTGCCGGTGACGAACTCGGCCGGCCGGCCTTCGCGCAGTCGCCGCAGACAGGTTTCGAACAGGGTGTCCATCACCCTGCGGGTCATGGCATGCACCGCGTCGTCCTTGCGGTTGCGGTTGCCGCGGCCGCCATAGTTCAGGTGCGAAAGGTAGAACTTGTCCACGCCCTCGGCCTCCATCAGGCCCAGCATGGGCTCAAAGTCGCCGATATTGTCCTGGGTCAGGGTGAAGCGCAGCCCGACCTTGATGCCCCGCTCGCGGCACAGGCGGACGCCGCGCAACGAGGCGTCGAACGAGCCCTCGCCGCGGCGGAAACGGTCATGCGTCTCGCGCATGCCGTCCAGGCTGACGCCGACATAGTCGTAGCCGATGTCGGCAATGGCATCGATATTGCCGGCGTCGATGAGGGTGCCGTTGCTGGACAGGCCGACATAGAAACCCATGTCCTTGGCCCTTCGGGAAATGTCGAAGATGTCGCGCCGCAACAGCGGTTCACCGCCCGACAGGATCAGTACCGGCACGCCGAAGGCCTTGAGATCGTCCATCACGGCGAAGACCTCGGCGGTACTCAGTTCGCCGGGAAAATCGACGTCGGCGGAGGTCGTGTAGCAGTGCTTGCAGGCCAGGTTGCAGCGGCGGATGAGATTCCAGATAACCACCGGACCCGGCAGCCGGCGCGGGCCATCGGTGGCGGGGACGGGTTCGGCGGGCGGCTTGAGCAGTTCCGCGATGAACTGACTGACACGAAACATGATGTGCTGCTGGATGAGAGGTTATTCACCGATGCGCAGACCGGTCTTCTTGAGGATGCGGGTACTGTACAGGATGGCGCGGGCCCGCTGGCTGGAGCCGAGAATGGCGGCAATCGCCTCGGCGTGCGCCGCCACCTCGTCGCGGGTCCGGCCATGCACCATGGCGAAGAGATTGTAGGGCCAGTCGGGCGGGTGCCGGGGCCGATGATAGCAGTGGCTGACGTAGTCGAGCTCGCCGACCCTCTGGCCGAGCGCATCGATCCGGGCATCGTCGACATCCCAGACCGTCATGCCGTTGGCGGTATAGCCCAGCCGATAATGGTTGGGCACCACGCCGATGCGGCGGATCACGCCGAACTCGCGCAGGTCCTCGATGCGCGCCATGACCTCGTCCGGCGACAATCCCAGCTGCTCGGCGATGGCATGATAGGGCCGCGGCACCAGCGGCAGACCCGCCTGGGTCGCCCGGATGATGCGGCGATCGATCTCGTCCAGCGGCAACGCCTCCTCGCCCATGCTCATACCTCGAGCCGCAGACCGACAAAATATTCGGCGACCTTGGGCATGTCGTGAACCGGCAGCCCCGTCTCGGCCGCGATGGCCGCCAGCACCTCGGCCTTGCGTTCGGGCCGATCGGTCGCCAGCACGAACCACAGGTTGAAGGCGTGCTCGCGGGCGTAGTTGTGGGCGACTTCGGGGTGGGCGTTGACCAGCGCCGCCACGCGCTCGAAATCCGCCGCCGGCACACGCATGGCCACCAGACTGAGGGCGCCACCCAGGCGCTCGGCGTGGTACATGGGCCCGAAACGGCTGAGGATGCCGGCTTCCAGCAGGCCGAGGATGCCCTCGATGAGCGCATCCTCGGTCAGCCCCAGGGCTTCCGCCGCCGCCAGGAAGGGACGTTCGCAGACCGGGAAACCGCCCTGCAGGCCGTTGATGATGGTGCGTTCGGTCGGGGTCATGCGGGCTCGGGCAAGGTCTCGGCGCTCAGCCGGTAATGTGCACCGCGCTGCTTGAAGCAGCGGCTGCTGAACAAGGTGGCGCGCGGCAGCGTCTCGATGCCGGCGATCCCGACCAGCTCCTCGATCTGCGCCTCGACCACCCGGCGCTCCCTGCCGTGGATCATGCAGAACAGGTTGAAGGGCCAGTCCGTCCCGCGCCGGGGACGGCGGTAGCAGAGGGTCACGTAGGGCGACCGGCAGAGGATGCGGGCCACATCGCGCACCCGCTCGTCGGGGATGTCGAACACCACCATGGCATTGGCGGTGTAACCCAGCGGCCGATGCCGCACGATGATGCCCAGCCGCTTGATCAGCCCCGCGGACTGCCAGTCCGCCAGCCGCGCGATGACCTCGGCCTCGGAGTAGCCGACCCGCTCGCCCAGGACGGCATAGGGCCTGGACACCAGCGGCAGCCCCGCCTGGAGTGCGTGCAGCAGGGCCAGATCGCGGCGATCGGGCCAGTCGAAGCGTTTCATGCGACGGGTTGATCGAGGTCGAGCGGAAACCCGAGGTCGATATGGAACGCCTCCAGCAGCGGCAGACGCAGCACCGCCAGCCCCGTGTGCCGCTCGATGGCGCACAGGACCGCTTCCAGCTGCGCGGGGTTGGCGGCGGTGACGACGAACCAGAGGTTGTAACGGTGCTCGCGCTGGTAATTGTGGTTCACCTCGGGCAGTGCCGAGACCCAGGCCGCCACGGCTTCCAGCGCCTCCTCCGGCACCGCCAGCGCCGCCAGCAGGCTGACGCCGACGGTATTGGGCGGCAGGATTGCCCCGACCCGGCTCACCACGCTTGCCGCCTTGAGTTCGCGCAGGCTTGCCAGCACCGCCTCCTCGCTGACACCCAGCCGCTCGGCGAGCGCGGCGTAGGGTCTCGGGGTCAGCGGAAAATCGCGCTGGAAGTCGTTGAGCAGGCGCTGGCGCAGCCGCTGCGGATGCATGGGCGCGGCCTCAGAGACCCAGCCGGTGGGCACGGGCGGTGAAAAAGATACCGCTGGGCCGGGCGGCCGGCAGGCGAGCCTTCTCGGCGAAGGTCTCGGTATCGTAGACGATCACGCGGTCGTCGTCGCGCGCCGACAGCCAGACCTCCTCGCCCTTGGGCGTGAACTCCAGGTGCAGGACGGCCTTGCCGGGCGTCAGCCGCTTGACCACCTTGAGGTCGCGGGTATCGATGACCGCGACCTTGTCGTTGTCCGGCAACGCGAAGTTGACCCATATCTGCCGCTCGTCGGGCCGCGGGATGACGAACACCGGCTGGCCGTCGAGCGGAATCCGGCGCACCACCTTCCATTCCCGGCGGTCGATGACCAGCAGCTCGTGGCGACCCACGGCCGGCAGGAACCAGTGATCGCCGATCAGGGCGCGACCCTCCAGATGCGGCATCTTGAACACCGGCAGCTTGGGGTCGTCCTTGGCGTATTCCGGCACGATCCTGCGGACGCCGGCGGCGGGATTCCAGAGGTCCAGCAGGGCCAGCCCGTCCTCGCCGAACAAGCCGGCGATGTAGTAGCGACCCTCGGGCGAAATCAGCGCATCGTAGGGTTCCTTGCCGGCCTTGTACTTGTCGACCTGCGGATGCGCCGGATCGTGCAGGTCGGCTACCCAGACCTCGCCTGCCTCGAACAGGCTGAAGACGAACTTCTGGCCCGGTGCGTCGACCAGGCCGACCACCTTGGCCAGCTGCCCGGCGCCATATTCGGCCTTGATGTCGGCGACCTTTTCCAGCGTTTCCGCCGAAAACACCCGGACGCCACCCGGATCATAGTTGGAGGTGGCGATCAGCCGCCCGTCCTGGGAAATGGCGCCACCGACGCTGTTGTGGGCCTGCTCGACGCGCCTGACGATGCGCCGCTCCAGGATGTCGACCTTGGTCAGCGCGCCGTCGCGGCCGAAGACGAAGGCGTAGCGCTCGTCCGGCGAGTAGACCAGGCTGGCATGCGAGAGATCGCCGAGTCCCTCGATGCGGCCCAGCACGCGGCGGGTGGTGGTGTCGACAGCGGTCAGGCTGCCGCTGGCGCGCTCGACCACCAGGCCGAGATCGCCGGTACCGCGGAGTTCCGCCGCTTGCAGCGGCGCGTTGCAAGCCAGGACGAGCAGGGCCAGGGTGCGCAGGGAGGGCATCAATGCAGGCATGGCAGGGAAACAGGCATCAGGGTGACGGGGAGCCGGGCGCCTTCGGGCCCTGCCGCAACTGCGCGACCAGCCAGGCAGCCTCGGCTTCCGACAGGAAGGACCGCCATGGCGGCATGGCGGTTCCGGGGCGTCCGTTCAGGATGGTCTGGACCAGCAGGCTGTCACCCTTGCCGGCCAGGCTGTCCGGCAGCAGCGCGGGACCGAGGCCACCCTGCAGGGTCATGCCATGGCAGGAACCGCAGTCCTGCCGCAGCAGCTCGATCAGGGCGCGCTGGCGCTCCGGGTCGGGAGCGCCGGCGCCGGCACGGCCGGCCAGCAGCCAGAGCAGCCCCGCAAGACCGGCGCGCAGGCTCACGGTGGTCAGGGCGTCGGCTTCAGGCTGGCGAAATAGGCGGCGATGTTTTCCATGTCCGCATCGCCCAGGTTGGCCGCCATGTTGTTCATGATGGGCGCCTTGCGGGAACCCTCGCGGTAAGCCTTGAGCGCGCTGACCAGGTAGGCGGTCTTCTGGCCGGCCAGGTTGGGGAAGCCATCGGTGGCGCCGATGCCGTTGATGCCGTGGCAGGAGGCGCAGACGGTAGATGCCTTGGCCTTGCCGGCCTCGATATCGGCAGCCTGGGCGGTGCCAAAGCCGGCGGCCAGGGTCA
This sequence comes from Methyloparacoccus murrellii, assembly GCF_054657115.1. NCBI lineage: Bacteria > Pseudomonadati > Pseudomonadota > Gammaproteobacteria > Methylococcales > Methylococcaceae > Methyloparacoccus > Methyloparacoccus murrellii. The sequence continues at coordinate 15,537 of NZ_BAAHXD010000048.1, forward strand.
GGGCGGCAGTGGTGAAGAGTGCTTTCATGATTCGGTTTTCCTCGGAGTCGCGGGATGTGGGGCTCGATCGCGCGGGACATGCCGTCCCGCGCGCGATGAAGTGGTCAGAGATCGCCGGGGGCGAGGCCGCGGGTCATGAAGCGGGCACGGGCGCGGGAGAAAATGCCGGCCGGGCTCTCCATGGTGAACGAAGCCACCCTGTCCAGGGTGTGGGAATCGAAGGCCACGACCTCATCCCCGGTGTAGCCGGCGCTCACGTACAGCAGCTTGCCGCTGGCGTTGTATTCCGGGAAGTAGGCATGCCCGCCCACGTCCAGGGTCCTGGCGACTTCCAGGGTGTTCTTGTCGATCAGCTGGATGGTGCGGGCGCGCCGGTCCTTGCTGATGATGTCCACCGCCACATAGGGCGCGTTGGGGTGGGCGGCCGGCGACTCGGTGCCGCCCAGTACCGGTACCTGCTTCACGACCTCCATCTTGTCGAGATCCCAGACGCTGACGACCTCGTGGTCGCAGTCGCCGAAGTTGGTGCCGAAGCCCAGGGTACGGCCGTTGACCTTGACCACCGAGCCGCCGCCGACATGGGGCACGCAGCCGGCCGGCAGCTTCTTGATGATCTTGCGCTGCTCCAGGTCGATGGCGGCAACGATGCTGTCGTCGTAGGAGGCGATCATCAGGTTCTTGCCGCCATGCGACAGGAAGGCGTCATGCAGGTGACGGCCGACGTCGGTGATCTGGGTGACGGGGAAATCCGGCTTGTCGAGATCGACCACCCAGACCTGGCCGGAGTTCTCCAGGGCGATGGCGAAGATATCGGCATACGGCGTGCCGGTGATCATGCCGGAGTCCGAGGTCACGAACTTGCCGTCCGGGTCCTTGCCCTCCAGCTTGAAGTACTTCAGGGGCTCCAGGGTATCGGCATTCAGCAGCACGGCGAAATGCGGCACGAAGGAACCGGCCATCAGGTACTTGCCGTCACGGGATACGCCCAGCGACGGTCCGTTCAGGCCGGTCTTGACGGCCCGCACGATCTTCATGGAATAGAGATCGACCTTGTAGACTTCCGCGGTGTCGGTCTTCACATAGGCCCAGCGCGGGTTGGCCGGATTGAATTCGATGATGTGGGCGGCCGATTCGGTCGGCACCTCGCCAACCTTGGTGTTGGTGGCGCTGTTGATGAACACCGCCTTGGAGCCCTCGCCCCGGCCATGACGGCCACGGGCGGCGACACCGATCAGGTCGTCCATGTTGTCGATGGCGTAGGCCGGTTTGTCGGGCAGGGTCGACTCGTCGGCGACATAGACCTTCAGCGACTTCTTGATGTCGTCCATGGTCCACTGCGGGTCCAGCTTGTCGGTGCTGGAAATGTACTTGACGGCGGAACGGATATCCTCGTCCGAGAGCTTGCCGTAGAAGGGGGGCATCAGGGTGTCGAAGGAACCGGCCATGATGGTGCTGCGAAGCGAGGTCGCGCTGCGGCCCTTGAGGCGCTCCTTGTTCAGGGCCGGCGCGAGATAGCCGCCCAGGTCGGCACCGTGGCAGCTGGCGCAGTTCTCCTGGAAAACCCTGGCGCCGCGCTCCACCGTGATCTGCGGATCTTCCGCCGCCTGCGGCGCGTTGGCCAGGATGGCGGCCACGGCCGTCGCAAGACCCAGCGGCCAGCGGCGGCCCGGTAGTTTCTTCATCGTCATGTTCTCGTTCCCTCAGGTAAATTTTGCCCCTCTCGCAACCCTGCCGGAACAGGCTGCTCGAAGGGTCGTGGTCGATACGCCATTCTGTTTCGCGTCGAAACCGGCGGAAGGGTAATCAGGCACCCGATGCCTGTCAAGACAGCGCGTCATGGCGGAAAATCCGCCCCCGGTCAATAGGCCCACCAGGGCCCCGGTCCCCACATGCCCCAGTTCATCGCGGCGTTCTCGTTCATCTGCGCGGCCATGCGCTGCTCGTCGGCGATTTCCTTCTGTACCGCCAGCTGCTGATAGCGCTGATAGGATTCCGCATTGCCCCAGTAGACACACTTGCAGGTGGTGGCATCGGCGTAGACGTAATAGACGTCGCCATCCTTTTCATGTGGCACCAGCTTGTGCTGGGTCAGGGTCTGGACATGCGCCAGCTTGTCCGGCGTATCGGCCAGTTTGACCTGGAAGCCGCTGGCGGCGAGCAGCTGCTCGGTATCCATGGCGCGGCTGGCCTCCATGGCGGCGCACCCGGGCAACAGCAGCGCCGGGAGCAGCAGGGCGAGTCGGCCGGCGGGCAAGGGCAGGCGGGCGGGCGGGAACGGCATGAGGGATGATCTCCGTTGCGGGAATGGAGGAACAGCGGATGGGCCGGTCGCGGGCCGGGCATTTCTTGTCACCCGGCAGTATCCGCGTGTATCGTTCGCCCGCCCGACAGGGATACCACCGCCTGTGGCAGGCACGCGCCGGCAAGGCGGAAAGTCTAGCACTTGCGCCCGGTGAATTCTCAAGCCACGCCGACGCCCGCGAGAGGACACATGTCAGCACCCATCAGCTATTCCAGCGCGTCCCAGAAAGGCCATGGCGGCCTGGTCCTGGCGGCCCTGGGCGTCGTTTTCGGCGATATCGGCACCAGCCCCCTGTATACGCTGAAGCAATGCTTCGCCGCCGGCGGGGGACTCAGCGCCACCACCGCCAATGTGCTCGGCGTACTGTCGCTGGTGTTCTGGGCCATCATGATCGTGATCTCGATCAAGTACGTGCTGTTCATCATGCGCGCCGACAACAAGGGCGAAGGCGGCGTCATGGCGCTGATCTCCCTGGTGGCGCAGAAAGCCGAGCTCAGCGTCCGCCGCCGCTCGTGCATCCTGCTCGTGGGACTGGCGGGCGCCTCGCTGTTCTACGGCGACGGGGTGATCACGCCCGCCATCTCGGTCCTGAGCGCCGTCGAGGGGCTGGAAGTCCTCAAACCCTCGCTGCAACCCTACGTCATCCCCATCGCGCTCGGCATCCTGGTCGCCCTGTTCGGCAACCAGCACCGGGGTACCGGCAAGGTCGGCGGGCTGTTCGGCCCGGTGATGCTGGTGTGGTTTGTCGCCATCGGCTACTACGGCATGCAGAGCCTGCTGAAGACGCCGGCCGCCATGGCGGCCGCCAATCCCGTGCACGCCTACCGCTTCTTCGTCCAGCACGGCCTGCACGGCGGACTGGTGCTCGGCGCCGTGGTGCTGGCGGTCACCGGGGGCGAGGCGCTCTATGCTGACATGGGCCACTTCGGCCGGGCGCCGATCCGCAAGGCCTGGTTCCTGATCGCCCTGCCCGCCCTGCTGCTGAGCTACTTCGGCCAGGGCGCGCTGTTGATGCGCAACCCCGGCGCCATCGACAACCCCTTCTACCTCAGCATCAATCCGCACGCCATGTCGCTGATGATCGTCCTCGCGACGCTGGCGACGGTGATCGCTTCGCAGGCGGTCATCTCCGGCGCCTTTTCGCTGACCGCCCAGGCCATCCAGCTCGGCTTCGCGCCGCGGCTGAGCATCCTGCACACCTCGGACGCGGAACGCGGCCAGATCTACATTCCCACTATCAATCGCATCATGCTGCTGGGCGTGGTCGGGCTGATCCTGGGCATGCGCTCCTCGTCGGAGCTGGCGGCTGCCTATGGCATCGCCGTCACCGGTACCATGGCGATCGATACCCTGCTGGCCTTCGTGGTGATCTACAACCTGTGGAAATGGAACCCGGTGGTCAGCGCCCTGGTCGCCCTGCTCTTCCTGACCGTGGACCTGGCCCTGTTCACCGCCAACATCCCCAAGATTCCCGAAGGCGGCTGGTTCTCGCTGCTGGTGGGCGCGGTCGCCTTCACCTTTCTCGACACCTGGCGGCGTGGCCGCGAACTGGTCCAGCGGCGCCTGCAGGAGGAAGCCATGCCGGTGGCCGACTTCCTCGCGCAGATGGAGGCACATCCGCCGCTGCGCGTGCCGGGTACCGCCGTCTTCCTCTCCAGCAGCCGCCAGGGCATCCCCCTCGCCCTGCTGAACAACCTCAAGCACAACCGGGTGCTGCACCAGACCGTGGTCATCATGACCGTCATCACCGAGCCGGTGCCACGGGTGGCCCCCGACCGGCGCCGCGAGGTCATCAAGCTGGCCGACGCCCTGTTTCGCGTCTACCTGCACTACGGTTTTGCCGAAACGCCCAATCTGACCAAGGCCCTGAAAACCAGCAGCCGCGAGTTCGACATCGATCCCGCCGAAACCTACTTCTTCCTCAGCCGCGAAACCCTGATCGCCAAACCCTCGCCGATCATGGCGCTATGGCGCATGCGCCTGTTCATCGCCATGGCCCGCAACGCCTCCTCGGCGGCGAAATACCTGCAAATCCCGGCCGGACACGTGGTGGAACTGGGCAGCCAGTTGGTGCTCTGAGCACGGGCCCGCCGTTCTCTCAGAGCGCGGCGATCGCCTCGCGCAGGGTCTTGACGGGCATCGCCTCGAGCCCGGGATCGTGGCCCCTGAGGATGTTTCTGGCGGGCGCCAGGGCGTGGCGGAAGCCATGCTTGGCGGCCTCTCGCAGCCGTTCCTCGCCGCTCTGGACCGGCCGCACCTCGCCGTTCAGGCCCAGCTCGCCGAACACCACCCAGTCGCGCGGGATGGGCCGGTCGCGGAAGCTGGAGACGATGGCCAGCACCACCGCCAGGTCGCCCGCCGTCTCGCTGAGCCGCAGCCCGCCGACCAGGTTGACGAACACATCCTGATTGAGGATCGGCACCCCGCCATGGCGGTGCAGGATGGCCAGCAGCATGGCCAGACGGTTGCCATCCATGCCCACGGCCACCCGGCGCGGGGTCGGCAGATGCGATTCGTCCACCAGCGCCTGCACCTCCACCAGCAGCGGGCGGCTGCCCTCGCGCATCACCATGACCACGCTGCCGGGCGCGTCCTCGTCGCCGCGCGAGAGGAAGATCGCCGAAGGATTCCTGACTTCCTTGAGCCCCGTTTCCGTCATGGCGAACACGCCAAGCTCGTTGACCGCGCCAAAGCGGTTCTTGAAGGCCCGGATGACGCGGAAACGGCTGCCGCTGTCGCCCTCGAAGTACAGTACCGTGTCGACCATGTGCTCCAGCACCCGGGGCCCCGCCAGGGCACCCTCCTTGGTGACGTGTCCCACCAGGAACACGGTGGTGCCGGTCTGCTTGGCGAAGCGCACCAGTTGCGCCGCGCACTCGCGCACCTGGGCCACGGAACCCGGCGCCGATTGCAGGAGCTCGCTGTAGACGGTCTGGATGGAGTCGACCACCAGGTAGTCCGGCCGCAGCCTGTCGGCCGTCCGGAGAATCCGCTCCAGCTCGGTCGCGGCCAGAATCTGCACCGTCTCGCAGGGCAACCCCAGGCGCCGGGCACGCAGGCTGACCTGACTGATGGATTCCTCGCCGGTGAGGTAGAGCACCTGCTGGCTGCGGCTCAGGGCCGCCACCGTTTGCAGCAGCAGCGTCGACTTGCCGATACCCGGGTCGCCGCCGATCAGCACCGCCGAGCCGGGCACCAGACCGCCGCCCAGCACCCGGTCGAACTCTTCCAGGCCGGAGGGATTGCGCTGGATCGCCTCGACCTCGACCGTCGCCAGCGACACCGGCTCCGGATCTGCCTGACCCGCGGCGCCGGCATAGCCGCTGAACCGGCTAGCACCCGGCGGGGCGCGATCCTCGACGCTCTCGACCAGGCTGTTCCAGAGCCCGCAACCGGGGCATTGCCCCGCCCACTTGCTCTGCGCATGGCCGCACTCGGTGCAGCGATAGACCGTCCGGCGGTCCTTGCCGCGGGCTACCGCCAAGGCTTGATCCCGCTGACCAGGGCGTTGACGCCATCACGGAAGTGCCGAGTGATCTCGGCGTAGCCCAGCCCGGCCATCTCCGCCAGCGCGGGCGTCAGCCGCATGATGTGCTCCTCGGACTCGTCGCTGAACAGGTGCACCACCCACTGTTCCAGCAGGTCCGGCCGGTTCATCTCGCCGAGGAAGACGCGGAAATAGCCCCGTACCTCGTCCTGGGTGGCGGCCAGGTGCGCGGCGGGATCGTCCAGGGCGTAACGGTCGCCGTTGACGAACACCCCGCCCGGTTTCAGCACGCGCAGCACCTCGGTCAGCACCCGATGGCGATAGCCGGAGAGAAAGTTGTGGACGGTATAGGCGCTGGCGACAAAATCGACCGAGTCGTCCGGCAAATCGCCCAGCGCGCTCAATGCGTCAGCCTCGCGCAGCACCAGACGGCCCTCGGCAAGCGCTGTTGCATGCGCCGCGCGCGCCTGGCGCAGCATGGCCGGCGCATTGTCCACCGACAGCAGGCGCAGGTCGCGGCGGCCACCGAGCAGACAGGCAGTGGTGATGCCGGTGCCGCAACCGAGCTCCAGCGCGGACAGGGCGCCCGCCGCCGGCGTCCCGTTCCAGGTGGCAACAAATTCGCCGACCCGGCGACTGATGTCCGCCGCGGCCGGGCACACGCGCTCGAGGAAATGGTATTCATCGGCGAGCACCCCATGGAACAGCTGCTCGGCCTGGTGTTGTGAGGTCATGCTCAATCCCCCGTGGAAGTGGGCGCTGAGGGTGCCGGTGCCGGCGCAGCGGCCTGATGGCTGATGCGGTAGAGGGCGCCGGCCTTGTCGTCCGACACCAGCAGGGCGCCGTCCGGCATTTCCAGGACATCGACCGGACGGCCGGTCACCTGGCCGTCGGGTTTTAGCCAGCCCTCGGCGAAGGCGTCCTCGCGGACCGGTCGGCCGTTCTCGAAGCGCACCAGGGCCACGCGGAAGCCCTGCGGCTCGCGGCGGTTCCAGGAACCGTGCTGGGCCACGAACAGCTGCTGCCGGTACTCGGCGGGAAACTGCGAGCCGCCGTAGAAGCGCAGCCCCAGGGCCGCCACATGGGCGGGGAAGTTCCAGGCCGGCGCGGTGAAGGCGCTGCAGGGCGCTTCCCGGCCGAATTCCGGATCGCTGATGTCGCTGCCGAAACAGTGCGGGAAACCGAAATGCAGACCGGGCCCGGGCGCATGGTTCAGTTCATCCGGCGGACGGTTCTCGCCCAGCCAATCGCGGCCGTTGTCGGTCAGCCACAGCTCATGGGTCACCGGATGCCAGTCGAAGCCGACACTGTTGCGCAGCCCCCGGGCATAGATCTCGAAGTTGCGGCCATCCGGATCCAGCCGGGTCAGGGTGGCGTAGACCGCCTTGTCCGGCTTGCAGATGTTGCAGGGCGCGCCGACCGCCGTATAGAGCTTGCCATCCGGCCCCGTGCGCAGATATTTCCAGCCATGATGCCGGTCGCCGGGATAGCCGTCGTAAACGACCTGCGGCACGGCCGGCGTGGCCCCCTGGACCGCTATCCGGCTGATCCGGGAAACCTCGGCCACATACAGCGCACCCCCCAGCCAGGCCACGCCATTGGGGGCGTTCAGCCCGCTGGCGATGACGTCGACCTGCTCGGCCTGGCCATTGCCGTCCCGGTCGCGGACGGCGTATACCTTGCCCGCGCCGAGGCTGCCCACATACACGGTGCCATCGCCGCCCAGGGCCATCTGCCGGGCGCCCGGCACCCGATCGGTATAGACCGAGATACGGAAGCCGGGCGGCAAGCGGATACCGCTCAGGTCGATGGACTGTCCGTTGCCCTCGCCCGCGCAGCCCGTCAGCAAGCCACCCAGCAGCCACGCAAGCCGTGCCGTCGGCGATCGCCGCTCCGCTGCGCCCGTCGCCGGGCCCTCCTGCCGGTGACCCATCTGCCTGATGTGCTTCATCGTCTTGCCTCCTCGCCCGGATGGTTGGCGTCATGGCCGGCATGCCGGCCGTCGATCAGTTGCCGACGCAGTCGCAGCGCGCCGTCATTGCCCGAACACCGCACGAATCTGCGCCTGGGCGGCTTCCGCGGCGGCGTGGGGATCGGCGGCATCGCGAATGGGACGGCCGACGACAATATAGTCGGCGCCGTTGCGGAAAGCCTGCTCGATGGTGACGACGCGCTTCTGGTCGTCGCTGGCGCGGTTCTCGACCGGCCGGATGCCGGGCGACACGACCAGCAGCCGGTCGTCGACCTCGGCCCGCAGGGCGGGCACCTCCAGCCCGGAGGAAATGACACCGTCGCAGCCGAGGGCCAGCGCCCGTCGCGCGCGGGACAGTACCAGCTGCTGCACGTCGCAGTCGAAGCCCAGGTCCCGCATGTCGCCCTGATCGAGGCTGGTTAGCACCGTCACGGCCAGCACCTTGAGCGAACCCTTGGCGCTGGCGGCGGCCGCCATGATGGCATCGTTGCCATGCACGGTGGCGAAATCGACGCCGTGGCCGCTCAGCACACGGATCGCCCGGGCCACCGTCTCCGGCACGTCGAAAAACTTGAGATCGGCAAAAACCCGCTTGTCGCGGGCATTCAGCCAGTCGATCAGGGCGTAGTAATCGCCGGACATGAACAGCTCCAGACCGACCTTGTAGAAGCTGACGGCGTCGCCCAGCGTGGTCACCAGCGCCTTGGCCTGCTCGATGTCGGGCACGTCCAGGGCCATGATCAGGCGTTCGTGAGCGGGGATGGGTTTGGTCGAAAGCAGGTCGGTCATGATGGGCGTCCTTGAGTCAGTCCTGTCGCGGGGCGGATGGCAATCCAATCTAGAATACCGGCTTTTGCGGCAGGGAAGTGTGTATGGTTCAGGTATTGATGCAGATGGGCCTGCTGATCCTGTTCGGGGCCGTCTGGCGGACGCTGCGGCCGGGCGGGCTGGATGCCGGCACCACCCGCCATGTGCTGACGACCCTGGTCTTCAACCTGCTGTTGCCGGCGCTGGTGCTGACCGTGCTGTGGGATGCGCGGCTGGGACTGGACTCGGTCAAGCTGTCACTGTACGGCGCTGCCATTGTCTTCATCGGTGCCGGCGTCGCCTGGCTCATGGGCCGCGCCGGCCGCATCCAGCGGCATCGGCTGGGCGCCGCCATGCTCGGCATCGCCTTCGCCAACATCACCTACATGGGACTGCCGCTGCTGGAGCACCTGTACGGCCCCCGCGCCCGCGCCATCGTCGTGCATCTGGACGTGTTCGCCGGCATGCCGCTGGTACTGACCTTCGGCCTGCTGATCGCGCGCCAGCACGGTACCCCGCCCAGGGGCGAGGGATCGCTGCTGCGACCGCTGCTGGTCAACCCGCCGATCTGGGCCGGGATCGCCGCGCTGGCGCTGAATCTCTCGGGCATCCGCCAGCCCGCCGGCCTCCAGCACTTTCTGGAGCCCCTGGCCGACGCCGTCGCCCCGCTGATGCTGATCGCCGTCGGCCTCAGCCTGCAATGGCAGGCCTGGCGCCGCGCCAACCTGCCGCTGGGCCTCGCCGTGATGGTGGCGAAGATGATCGTCATGCCACTGCTCGGCCTGGGACTGGCCTGGCTGCTCGGTTTTCGCGGCGAGACCCTGACCGCCCTAGTGCTGGAGGCGGGCATGCCGTGCATGCTGTTCGGCGTGGTCTACTGCGACCGCTACCGCCTGGACAGCGGCTTCTACGCCATGACGGTGCTGCTGACCGCCCTGTCCGCCACCCTGACCCTGCCGTTCTGGCACCGCTGGGTCGGCAGCCTGCCCGCCTGACGCCAACCCACCCCGAGCGACGCCCATGCAACTGCCCAGCGCCGAAATATTTTCCCAGGGCGAGGAAGTGGTCTGCGGCGATATCGCCGACACCAACGCCGCCTGGCTGTCCCGCGAGCTGACCGGGCTGGGCTTCGAGGTCCGCCGCCATACCGCCGTCGGCGACCGACTGGAATCGCTGGTGGCGTTGCTGCGGGAGATCCGTGGCCGCGCCAGCCTCTGCCTGTGCACCGGCGGCCTCGGACCGACCAGCGACGATCTCACCGCCGAGGCCGTGAGCCTGGCCTTCGGCCGACCGCTGCGGCTGGATACCGAAGCCCTGGCGCAAATCGAAGCCTGGTTCCGGCAGACCGGCCGCACCATGCCCGCCGTCAACCGCAAGCAGGCCCTGCTGCCCGAGGGCGCCACGCGACTGGACAACCGCTGGGGCACGGCACCGGGCTTCTCGGTCAGTAGCGGGAATTGCCTGTTCCACTTCATGCCCGGCGTACCGCGCGAGATGAAGGCCATGTACCGGGCCAGCATCGCGCCGGCCCTGCCCGGGCTGTACCTGCTCGCCCCGCTGCAGCGGGTGGTGCTGCACACCGTCGGCCTCGGGGAATCAGCCCTGCAGGAACGCCTGGACAGCGTGCCGCTGCCGCCGGGTACGCGGCTCGGATTCCGCGCCGGTGGCGCCGAGAACCAGGTCAAGCTGGCCTTCCCGGGCGATCTGGACATCGCACCGCTGGAAGCCACGATCGCGGCCGTATCCGCCGCCATCGGCGAAGCCTGCCATGCGGTGGTCCGCAACGGCGTGGGACCGGCCAGCCTGACCGAATCGGTGGGCCTGCTCCTGTGCGGCAGCGGAGCGCGCCTGTGGCTGCTGGAGTCGGTCAGTGGCGGTCTGCTGGCCTCGCGCTGCGGCGATCAGGACTGGCTGGCCGCCGCCCTGGTCGCACCGGCCACGCACGGCCTGCTGGCACGGTTCGGCCTGAGGGCCGCCGCCCGGCCGGCGGCCACGGCCCTGCGCCTGGCCCGCGCCCTGCTGGACAGATCGGAAGAGCGTCGTGTAGGGAAAGAGTGTTTTTCTTGCGGTGTCGATCTCGGTGGTCGCCGTATCCCTAAAAA
>NZ_BAAHXD010000049.1:0-25788 GCF_054657115.1 Methyloparacoccus murrellii
GACCTCGAAGCCACATTGCATCGATACACGCACCTTTACAACCACCACATCCCGCAACAAGCCTTGAACCATCGATCACCGGTGCAGAGCATGAAAGAATGGCAGTCTTCACACCCTCATCTCTTTCGAAAAAAGGTTTACCACCTCACGGGACTCGACAAATAGATCGCGTTGCTCTTCCCAACATCCCACTGAACCGCCCCGGGTTTCGTGGAGGCCCGGTGGTGTGAGTCAGACGGGTACGGTCTGCTCGGAGCTATAGTCGAAACTGGTGTACGGACCGTAGGTCTGGAGCTGGAGCGGCCGCTTGAAAGGGCGGCGTGTCTCTGCTGAGAATGGATTGTCGAGATCACATTTTCAGTTACAAAGAGAACACGCCAAATGAAGGGCGGATTCAAATCTGAAGTGCAACACCTGAAATCGAGTAAGGTCATCAGATGAATCCAACTGCCAAATCGTACACCCAACTCCAGCCAGAAGAACGCGTGACGCTGGCCAGTCTCCATCAACAAGCCTATAGCGTCCGGTCGATGGCTGAAACTCTCAAGCGGTCGCCCAGCACCATCAGCCGGGAGCTTAGGCGCAATAGCCAGGATGGCCATTATGGCAGCGGGGTGGCGCATCACCGCTGTCAGACGCGCCGTCGCCAGGCTCGGCCTCTCGGTAAACTGCATCCCAGCTCGGTGACGTTCGATGTCGTCCGTCATTTTCTCGGTTGGCGCTGGTCACCTGAGCAAATCGCGCTGACCATGGCGCGCGTTCATCCCAAAGGCCATCCCTATCGCGTGTCCACTGAAACCATCTACCGCTGCATCTACGCCCAACCGGTGGGCGAACTGCGCAAGGAGCTGATTGCCAGTCTGCGACAGGCACGAAATAAACGCGTCCCGCGCAGTAAAGGCCAGGATCGACACGGCCACATCCCCGATCAGCTCAGTATCCATCTGCGCCCGCCGGAGATTGAGGAGCGCCAGTTTCCGGGGCACTGGGAGGGTGACCTGATCAAGGGCGAAGGCAATGCCAGCGCCGTGGGTACCCTGGTGGAACGCACCAGCCGGCTGCTGATTCTGGTCAAGCTGCCGCACCCCAAACCTGCCACGGCCGCCCACGTCCTGCAGGACTTTACCGATAAACTCCAAGGGATTGCCAAGCCACTTCGCCTCAGTCTGACCTACGATCAGGGCAAGGAAATGGCCTATCACCGTCAACTCACCGAGGCGACCGGCATCGCCGTGTACTTCTGCGACCCCCACAGCCCCTGGCAAAGAGGCTCCAACGAGAACATCAACGGTTTGGTCCGACAGTACCTGCCCAAAGGCACCGATCTCTCCAGCTACACCCAAGAACAGCTGGATGCCATTGCCGATGAAATCAATGGTCGGCCCCGAAAAGGTCTCGGTGTAAGATCACCGCTCTCGGTCTATGCCGAATGTCTTGCCCAGAGCCAGAAAACCCCGTCAACCCAACACTAACCCACAGTGTTGCACTTCAGTTTTGAATCCGCCCCTTCTTGCCCTGCTCATGACTCACCCATCCCGCTCGACGCGGAAACGGGTGAAAGCGCCGGCGGGTGGCTCCTCGGTCACTTCACAGCTTGCGACCCGGGCCAGGGGCGGCCCCTGACAACACCAGGCCTTGAGTTCCCGCAAGGCATCTGCCGGACCCTCGGCAACCAGTTCCACCCGACCGTCGGCGAGATTCCTGACCCAGCCGACCAGGCCCAGGCGTTCGGCCACCTCCCGGGTCGCCGCGCGAAAAAACACGCCCTGCACCCGGCCAGCCACGACGAGGCGCAGCCGCTTCATGCCGGCCCGATCAGCCATGCCGCATGTATCCTCGGATTGCGCTCGAAATCCCGCGGCAAGGTCTCGCGGCTGATGTCCTCGACCCGGCAATCGGCAAGCGACGCCCGATCGAGCCGGAACTTGCGGTGATTGTTGGAAAACAGCAGCTGCCCGCCTGGCACCAGCAGCGCCAGGCATTGGCGGATGAGGCCGACATGGTCGCGCTGGATGTCCAGCGTGCCCGCCATCCGCTTGGAGGTGGAGAAGGTCGGTGGATCAAGGAAGATGACATCGTAACGCTGACGGGTCGCAACGGCCTCGGCGAGCCAGGCCAGGCAATCCGCCTGGATGAACGCATGCCGGGCATCCTGCAGGCCATTGAGAGCCAGATTGCGGGCGGCCCAGTCGAGATAGGTGCGCGACAGGTCGACGGTGGTGGTCGTGGCCGCCCCGCCGCTGGCGGCATAGACGGTCGCGGTGCCGGTGTAGGCGAACAGGTTGAGGAACCGCTTGCCCCGCACCCGCTCACGGATGAGGCTGCGGGTCAGGCGATGATCGAGAAACAGCCCGGTGTCCAGATAATCCTCGAGGTTGACCCGGAACTTCAGACCGCCCTCCTCGACGATGCGGAACTGTTCCGACTGGGCCTGTTTCTCGTACTGGGCCGTGCCCTTCTGCCGGCGGCGGACCTTGAGCACCAGTTGCTCGGGCGCTATCGCCAGCACGGCGGGAATGACGGCTAGCGCCTCGATCAGCCGGGTTTCCGCCTTGACCGGGTCGATGCTTGCCGGAGCCTCGTACTCCTGCGCATGCACCCAGAGCGTGCCCTCGCTCGGATAGAGATCGATGGCAATGGCATATTCCGGCAGGTCGGCGTCGTAGAGCCGGTAACAGGCGACGCCCTGCTGCCGGGCCCAGCGCCCCAGCGTGCGCAGGTTCTTGCGCAGCCGGTTGGCAAGCATGCCGGCACCGCCGCTGTCAACCGCCACCGAGCGCGCCCGGCGCAGCAGGCGTCGGCGCTCGCGCTCGGCCTCGGTGGGCGGCTCGCCCTCGTGGGGCGTGAAGAAACGTACCTCGGCCACCTCGAAATTGAACAGCTTGCAGGGCAAGGCACCGTTGTAGAGCGCATACTGCCGCGTGGCGCGCAGCCCCAGCTTGAAGGCCAGTTCCGGATTGCCGGTGAACACGCTGGCATGCCAGCCCGGAAAATGGTCGCGCAGCGTGGCGCCCAGTTCCCGGTAGAGCGGCGCCAGGCTCGCCTCGTCGCCCAGCCGTTCGCCATAGGGCGGATTGACCGCCAGGAGACCGTGCGCCAGCCGCGGCCGGGCCTCGCTGAGCGGCTTGCGTTCGATATGGACATGCCCGCGCAGGCCGGCCCGCTCCAGATTGCCGAGCGCCGCATGAACGGCGTGGCGGTCGGCATCGTGGCCGACGATGGGCGGCAGCCCGGCCAGTCCCGCCACGGCGCGTGCCTCCGCCTCCGCGACCGCCGCCAGCCACCGGGATGCGTCGTGCCCGCGCCAGCCGAGAAAGCCGAACCAGGGCCGATGCAGTCCCGGCGCCACGTCGGCCGCCATCAACGCCGCCTCGATCGGCAGGGTGCCGGAGCCGCACATCGGGTCCAGGAACTGGCCGCCGGCCGCGGCGACGGCAGGCCAACCGGCCCGGAGCAGAATGGCCGCGGCGAGATTCTCCTTCAGTGGCGCCTTGCCGCCCTCGGTGCGGTAACCGCGCCTGTGCAGGCTGTCGCCGGAAAGATCGATGCTGACGGTCGCCTGGTCACGGTCCAGGTAGACATTCACGCGCACATCCGGCCGCGCCAGGTCGATGGACGGCCGGGTGCCGTGACGGCGGCGGCACTGGTCGACGATGGCGTCCTTGACCTTCTGCGCCCCATACAGGGTGTGGGTGATACGGGAACGATTGGCGGCGAAATCCACCGCCAGGGTCGCTTCCGGCTCCAGGTGGAGATCCCAGTCGATGGCATCGACACCGGCATAGAGGGCGGCTTCCGTCGCGGCAGGGAAACGGGCGAGCGGCATGAGGACGCGGTTGGCCAGCCGCGACCACAGACAGACCCGGTAGGCTGCGGCCAGATCACCGTCGAAGGCGACGCCGGCGCGGGCCTCGCTCACGCCGGCAAGGCCGAGATCGCGCAGTTCCTGGGCCAGCAACAGTTCAATGCCCAGCGGGGCGGTGGCGAAGAAGCGGGTGGCGGATGTCATGATGGCTTGTTGACTGGCGGACGGGCGGTTCAGTTGATGGCCAGCATCTGGTCGAGCTCGGCCCGGCAGTCCTGCAACTGCCGCTGGTAGCGATCGGCGGTTTCCTGGACATGCCTGGCGTAACTCAGGAGCCAGGGCTTCTGGCGGTGGCTGCCCCGCGCGTAGCCGCCCTGCCCTTCGTGGTAGGCCAGGTAGTGGCGGTACGCATCGCGGGGCGGAATGCCGAGCTCGGCCTGGCTCTGACGCGCATACCAGCCGACGAAATCCACGGCAGCGGCGAAATCGTCACGCTCGGCGCCGTCATTGCCGGTGCTGTCCCGGTAGCGCTCCCAGGTGCCGTCCAGGGCCTGGCTGTAGCCATAGGCGGTCGAGGGGCGGGACAACGGGATGACGCCCAGCCACCAGCGACGCGGCGGTTGCGCATCGGCGACATAGCCGGACTCGTGGCGGATGATCGCCATTTGCACGGCGATGGGCACGCCCCAGCGCTGCTGCGAGCTGCGGGCGGCCGCATACCAGCCGTCCTGCTCCCGGAAAATGCTGCACACGCTGGCCGGCTCGCTGGGCGGTGTCGTGGCACAGCTCGCCAGGCCGAACACGGTTCCCAGCGCCCACGGGAGGTGATGCGCCCGGCTGCGATGCCGCCGTCCGCTGCTCAATCGCGGTGGTCCGGTTCGAAGAACAGCCAGCGCACCCGGGGGAATGCGGTCCTCAGCGCCCGCTCGCAGGCGTTGATGGCATCGATCAGCTGGCGCGAGCCGGGTTGCTCGCGCAATTCGGCCTTCACCGCCACCATGATGTCGTCGCCCAGCTGCAGGGTGATGAGGTTGAACACCCGGACAACCTCCGGCCGGTCCTCGAGCCATTCCCGCATCGCCTGGCGGGTCTGTGGCTCCACGCTCTCGCCGATCAACAGGCTCTTCACCTCGGCGCCGACCCCGATGGCGACGCCCACCAGCAGCAGTCCGATGGCGATGCTGCCCAGGGCATCGAAGATCGGATTGCCGGTCGCGATGGTCAACAGGATCGCGATCAGGGCCAGCAACAAGCCCGCCAGGGCGGCGATATCCTCGCCCAGCACCACGAGCAGAGCGCTCTGCCGGGTCTCGCGGAACCATGCCCACAGACCCTGCGACCCCCGCACCCGGTCGACCTCCTGCAGGCAGGCGCGCAGGGAGAACGCCTCCATGACGATGCTGAAGACCAGGATCACCACCGCCAGCCAGGGCGTGGCGAGCGCGGTCTCCTGGTCCAGCTTGTGAACGCCCTCATAGATGGAAAACACGCCGCCCATGCTGAACAGGATCAGCGCCACGATGAAGGACCAGAAATAGATCGCCTTGCCGTAACCCAGCGGATGCTCGGGGCTGGGCGGCTGCTGGGCGCGCTTCAGGCCCCACAGCAAGAGCCCCTGGTTGCCGCAATCGGCAAAGGAGTGGATCGCCTCCGCCAGCATCGAGTTCGAGCCGGTATGAATCGCCGCGGCCAGCTTGGCGACGGCGATGGCGGCATTCGCCCCCAGGGCGAAGAGGATGGATCTCAGCGAGCCGCCGGATGCGGACATCGGCACATCTCGTGGACGGCGCACCGGGTACCGGCGGGTCGGCCCGGGGCAGTGGCAGGCGGAGCGCTCATCCCTGGTCCAGCCCGGCCTCGGCCATGGCGACGGCTCGGAACACGGCGCGTCCCTTGTTGAGCGTTTCCTCCCACTCGTTGAGCGGAATGGAGTCGTGCACCACGCCGGCGCCGGCCTGGATATGCAGGGTGCCATCCTTGATGACGGCGGTACGGATGGCGATGGCGGTATCGAGGTTGCCGGACCAGCCGACATAGCCGACCGCGCCGGAGTAGACGCCGCGCTTGACCGGTTCCAGCTCGCCGATGATTTCCATCGCCCGGATCTTCGGCGCGCCGCTGACGGTACCGGCCGGGAAGGTGGCGCGCAGCACGTCGAAAGCATCCTTGCCGCCTTGCAGACGGCCGGTGACGTTGGAGACGATATGCATCACGTGCGAATAGCGCTCGATGATCATGCGGTCGGTGACCTTGACCGAGCCGGTCTCGGCCACCCGGCCGGCATCATTGCGGCCGAGATCGATGAGCATCAGGTGTTCGGCGACCTCCTTGGGATCGGCCAGGAGATCCTTTTCCAGCGCCAGATCCTCCTCTGGCGTCTTGCCGCGGCGGCGGGTGCCGGCAATCGGCCGGACGGTGACCACGCCGTCCTCCAGCCGCACCAGGATTTCCGGCGAGGAACCGACGACCTGGAAATCGCCGAGGTTGAGCTGGAACAGGTACGGCGAGGGATTCAGGCAGCGCAGCGCCCGGTAGAGGTCCAGCGGCGCGGCTGCGAACGGGATGGACATGCGCTGCGACAGCACCACCTGCATGACATCGCCCTCGACGATGTAGTCCTTGATGCGGCGCACGCCCCTCTCGAAGCCCTCCTGGGTGAAGCCGGACACGAAATCGGTCTCCTCGACCGCGCGCGGCGACGCCGGCCGGCTTTCCGGCAGGCGCGTCTGGCGGAGCTCGCGGATGAGCCCGTCGAGCCGCGCCTCGGCGCGCACCAAGGCGTCCGGCTCGGCAGGATCGGCGTGGGTGATCACGAGCAACCGGCCCCTGAGGTTGTCGAACACCAGCACGTCCTCGGACACCATCAGCAGGATATCCGGTGCGCCGATGGGATCGGGCTTGTCGCTGCGCAGCTGCGGCTCGATGTAGTGGATGGTCTCGTAGCCGAAGTAGCCGACCAGCCCGCCGGTAAAGCGCGGCAGGCCATCAATGGCGGGCACCCGGTAACAGGCGGCGAAATCCCGGATCCAGCTCAGCGGATCACCGACGGCCAGGCTCTCCTCGATGCGGCCGTCGCGCTCGATGGTGATCGCGGGGCCACGCACGCGAATGACGGTCTGGCAAGGCAGGCCGATGATCGAATAGCGCCCCCACTGCTCGCCGCCATGGACCGATTCGAACAGATAGGAGTACGGCGCGTCCGCCAGCTTGAGATAGGCGCTGAGCGGCGTGTCGAGGTCGGCCAGCACCTCGCGGGTGACGGGTATGCGGTTGTAGCCCTCGCGGGCGTAGCGCTCGAACTGTTCAGGCGTCATGGGTGCGCTTCGGTCTGGAGGTGGTTGATGCCATCGGCGAAAGCCGTCGGGAAAGGGTCACGGGCTGAGCGCCGGCGCGGCGTCCACGAGTTCCGGCAATTCGGCCAGGTTCTCGACCACGGCATCCGGCGCCAGTGCCGCCACGCCCGCGCCACCATGGTAACCGTAGGGCACGGCCACGAACATGAAGCCGGCCGCACGGGCGGCCTCGGCATCCGCCAGGGAATCACCGACCATCAGCGCCTGCGCGGGCTCGACGCCAAGCCGCTCGGCGGTCTTCAGCAGAGGCTCGGGATGCGGCTTGTGATGCTGGAACTGGTCGCCCGAAGCCAGGACTTCGAAATACCCGGCCACGCCCAGTTGCTCCAGCAGGTCGCGCGTGAAGCGGGAGTGCTTGTTGGTGACGCAGGCCAGCCGGTAGCCGCGGGCGCGCAGGCGCTCGAGGCAGTCCCGGGCCCCGGCGTAGAGCCGGGTCCGGCGGCTGAGGTTGGCGCCGTAGATATCCATGTACAGCGCCAGCGCGTCGGCAAAGCCCTCCGGCTCCGCCACCGGCCACTGCTCGCCGGTCAGCGCCCGCTTGACCAGCATCGGCATGCCGTGGCCGATCCAGCCGCGCACCCTGCCTTCCCCGGCGGGCGGTCGGCCCAGCCGGGTCAGCATCGCGTCGATCGAATGGGCCAGATCCGGCGCGCTGTCGACCAGCGTGCCGTCCAGATCAAAGACGATCAGTGATGGCCGCCGCCGCAGCATCCGCCGGAGTGGGCATGGGCCTTCGGCGACTGGGCCTTGGCAAGTTCGTCGCGCATCGCCTGGATGATGCTGTCGTAGCGGTTGGGATCGCTGTCCTTGCCGGCGCCGAACACGGCGGAACCGGCAACGAAGGTGTCGACCCCCGCCTCGGCGATCTCGCGGATGTTGGCCGGACCGACGCCGCCGTCGATCTCCAGGCGGATGTCGCGGCCCGAGGCCTGGATGATCTGGCTGACGTGACGGGCCTTCTCCAGCACATAGGGGATGAACTTCTGGCCGCCGAAGCCGGGGTTGACCGACATCAGCAGGATCATGTCGATCTTTTCCAGCGTGTATTCCAGCACGTCGATGGGCGAGGCCGGATTGAACACCAGACCGGCCTTGCAGCCGGAATCCTTGATCAGGCCGAGGGTGCGGTCGACGTGCTCGGAGGCTTCCGGATGAAAGGTGATGTAGGTGGCGCCGGCCTTGGCGAAATCGGGGATGATGCGGTCCACCGGCTTGACCATCAGGTGCACGTCGATCGGCGCGGTGACGCCGTACTTCCGCAGCGCCTCGCAGACCAGCGGGCCGATGGTGAGATTGGGCACGTAGTGGTTGTCCATCACGTCGAAGTGCACGACATCGGCGCCGGCCTTGAGAACATTGGCCACTTCCTCGCCCAGGCGGGCGAAGTCGGCAGACAGGATGGAGGGGGCAATCCAGGGTGTATTCATGATCGGGTGGCTCGCTCGATGGACGGATGAGGTGGCCGGCTCCCGCGCCGTGCCGGAACCAGGCTTGCCCATTTCCCGAACGAGCGCCAATCTCGCCGGGCCGGGGCTTGAAGGCGGGTATTCTCACACTTGGCTTGAGGACCGGCAAGCAACCGTCCGGCTGCCGGCCTTCGGTGCCGCAGCGGGGTGGCAGGGTGTCGGGCGGGGGGACTGCTAGAATGCCGCCACCTCATCCCCGCGCCATGGTCCGCATGTCCAACCCTGCCCGCACCCTCGTCCTCGTCGACGGCTCGTCGTTCCTCTACCGTGCCTTCCATGCCCTGCCGCCGCTGACCAACTCCCGCGAGGAGCCGACCGGAGCGGTACTGGGCGTCGCCAACATGCTGCGCAAGCTGCTGTCGGCCTATCCCGGCGCCCATATCGGCGTGGTCTTCGACGCGCCGGGGCGGACCTTTCGCGACGATCTGTTCGAAGCCTACAAATCCCACCGCCCGCCGATGCCGGATGCCCTGCGGGCGCAGGTCGAGCCCCTGCATGCCGTCATCCGCGCCATGGGGCTGCCACTGCTGATCGAGACCGGCGTGGAGGCCGACGACGTCATCGGCAGCCTGGCAGTGCGGGCGGCAGCGGCCGGCTATGACGTGATCATCTCCACCGGCGACAAGGACATGGCACAGTTGGTCAGCGACCGCATCACGCTGGAAAACACCATGACCGATACCCGCCTGGACCGCGAGGGCGTCATCGCCAAGTTCGGCGTGCCACCGGAACGCATCGTCGACTACCTGACCCTGGTCGGCGACACCGCCGACAACATTCCGGGCGTGCCCAAGGTCGGACCCAAGACCGCCGCCAAATGGCTGCAGGACCATGGCTCGCTGGACGAACTGGTGGCCCGGGCCGGTACGGTCGCCGGCAAGGTCGGCGAGAACCTGCGCGCCTCGCTCGGACAGATTCCCCTGTCGCGGCAGCTGGCAACCATCCGCTGCGACCTGGAATTGCCGCTGACGCCCGACCAGCTGGGCTGCGCGCCGCCGGACCTGGCCGAGCTGCGCGCCTGGCTGACACGACTGGAATTCCACAGCTGGTTGCGGCAGCTGGAGGCCGACGGCGATCCCGCTCCGGCGGCACCGCGCAGCGGGATCGAGACGCGCCACGCCTGCGTGCTGACGGAAGCCGACCTGGAGCGCTGGCTGGCAAGGCTGGCCGCGGCCGAGCTGTTCGCCTTCGATACCGAAACCACCAGCCTGGACTACATGCAGGCGGACATCGTCGGTGTCTCGTTTGCCATGACCGCCGGCGAGGCGGCCTACGTGCCGCTGGCGCACGATTATCCCGGCCGGCCCGAGCAGCTGTCGCGGGATGCCGTGCTGGCGCGGCTGCGGCCGCTGCTGGAAGACCCCCGGCGCGCCAAGGTCGGACAGAACCTCAAGTACGACGCCCATGTGCTCGCCAATCATGGCATCGCCCTGCGCGGCATCCGCCATGACACGATGCTGCAATCCTATGTGCTGAACAGCACCGCGAGCCGCCATGACATGGATTCGCTCGCCCGGCATTACCTGGGACACACCACCATCACCTACGAGGATGTCGCCGGCAAGGGCGCCAAGCAGATGCCGTTCGCGGCGGTCGAGATCGCCGACGCCACCGCCTACGCGGCCGAGGATGCGGACATCACCCTGCGCCTGCACCAGCATCTGTGGCCGCGGCTCGAAGCCGAGGCGGAGCTGAAGCGGGTCTACGAGACCCTGGAAATCCCCCTGGTGCCGGTCCTCACCCGCATCGAACGCACCGGCGTGCTGGTGGACGTTTTCAAGCTGGCCGCGCAGAGCCGCGAGCTGGAGCAGCGGCTGCAGGACATCGAGCAGGCGGCGCACGAGGTTGCCGGTGGCGCGTTCAATCTCGGCTCGCCCAAGCAGATCCAGGCCGTCCTCTACGATCAGCTGCAGCTGCCGGTACTGAAGAAGACGCCCAAGGGACAGCCCTCGACCGACGAATCGGTGCTGGCGGAACTGGCGGAGCACTACGACCTGCCGCGCCTGATCCTCGATTACCGCTCGGTCGCCAAGCTGCGCTCGACCTACACCGAAAAGCTGCCGCAGCAGATCAACCCGCGGACCGGGCGGGTGCATACCTCCTATCACCAGGCGGTAGCGGCCACCGGCCGGCTGTCATCGTCCGATCCCAACCTGCAGAACATACCGGTCCGCACCGCCGAAGGCCGCCGCATTCGCCAGGCCTTTGTCGCTCCGTCCGGCCACCGCATCCTGGCGGCGGACTATTCGCAGATCGAGCTGCGCATCATGGCGCATTTTTCCGGCGATGCCAGCCTGCGCGCCGCCTTTGCCGCAGGCACCGATGTGCATCGCCACACGGCGGCCGACGTGTTCAGCGTCGCCCCGGAGGCGGTGACCGCCGATCAGCGCCGCTCGGCGAAGGCGATCAATTTCGGCCTGATCTATGGCATGTCGGCGTTCGGTCTGGCCAGGCAGCTGGGCATCGACCGGGGGCTGGCGCAGGAGTACATCGATATCTATTTCCGACGCTACCCCGGCGTCAAGGCGTTCATGGACCAGAGCCGGGAAACCGCCCGCGCGCGCGGCTACGTGGAAACGCTGCTGGGACGCCGGCTGTACGTGCCGGACATCCATTCCCGCAACGCGCAAAGCCGCCAGTACGCGGAACGCACGGCCATCAACGCGCCGATGCAGGGCACCGCCGCGGATATCATCAAGTCGGCGATGATCGCCGTGGACGGCTGGATTCAGTCCTCGGATTGCGGCGTGCGCATGATCATGCAGGTGCACGACGAACTGGTCTTCGAGGTGGCGGAGGACGCTCTCGAACGGGCCACCGAATCCATACGGGGCCTGATGGCGGAGGCGGTATCGCTGTCGGTGCCGCTCGCAGTCGACATCGGTGCCGGCGCCAACTGGGACGAGGCGCACTGAGGCGGTGCAGGCTTCCGGGTGGCCCAGCGGGTGCAGCGGAGGATGCCCGATGCGGTTTATGCCGGGCAAAAAAATCCGGCGGGCCCGGAACGGGCGCCGCCGGCCAAGTGCTCAAGTGGCAAGTTCAGATCTGGTCGACCACGGTGATACAGAGGTTGGTCGGCTTCTGCTGGCTGTCCAGCAGCGGCTTGATGGTAAAGCTGACGATGCTCTCGACGCCCGCATCCCCCAGGTCGGCGGCGGGAACGTTCTTGAGCTTGACTTCGTCGCCCTGGATGGACCAGGTGTAGTCGGCATCGAACGCCTTGTTCTTGCCGGAATTTTCCAGGTCGACCTCGAAATTCGCGCCCGCGCAGGCCGGCGTCGGCGGCTTCAGATCCAGCACATGGGTGTGAAAGCCGCTGGGCAGCTGTTCGTGCGTGCTGTCGTCGATGGGCAGATGGGTGGTCAGCACCAGGACATTGTTGGCGCCATCCGTCAGGGCACCATAGCCAAAGGCCCCGGCCTTGCCATCCATGGGGATGCCGCCCTGGGTCTCGATCTCGATCTCCAGGGTCTTGGCACGTCCCTTCCACTCGGCCTCGACATCCTTGAACTTGAGGTGATCGGTGGCCGCCCAGGCAGGCGCGCCGGCGATGCAGAGACCCAGGAATCCCGCCTGTGTGAAGCTCAATAGTTGTTTTTTCATGGTTGTAGTACCTCAACATCATGATCATAGGTCCGCGGGAAGGCGATCCCGCTGCGGACATTATGGTATCGACGCAAAATATTTACCAGAATTATTTTCGACTGAACACTTTCAGTCCTGCCCGGCGGGCCCTGCCGCGCGCCGGCGGCGGGCTCACGAACACCGGGCCATGGGCTGGTCCGGCAGAGGGAAAGCCGGCCCGTCATCCGGCATGATCACGAATCCGCCGCCGGCTTTGCATTACCATAACGCCGCCGTTCTCCCCACCGACATCCCGCCATGAGCGCCTCCCCCCACTCTCTCGAACTGCTGGCGCCGGCCAGGACCGCCGCTATCGGCATCGCCGCCGTCAACCACGGTGCCGACGCCGTCTACATCGGCGGTCCCGGCTTCGGCGCCCGCCACAACGCCGGCAACACCGTGGCCGACATCGAACGGCTCGCGCGCCATGCCCACCGCTACGATGCCCGCGTCTTCGTCACTCTCAACACCATCCTCCGCGACGACGAACTGGAAACCGCCCGCCGCCTGGCCTGGCAGGTCCACGAGGCCGGCGCCGATGCGCTGATCGTGCAGGACATGGGCCTGTTGATGCTGGACCTGCCGCCCCTCCAGCTGCATGCCAGCACCCAGTGCGACATCCGCACCCCGGAGAAGGCCCGCTTCCTGCAGGACGCCGGCTTCTCGCAGATCGTGGTGGCACGCGAACTGACGCTCGACCAGGTTCGCGCCGTGGCGGCCGTGCTGGATCGGGCGGCACTCGAGTTCTTCATCCACGGCGCGCTGTGCGTGGCCTACAGCGGCCAGTGCTACATCAGCCACGCCCACACCGGCCGCAGCGCCAACCGCGGCGATTGCTCGCAGGCCTGCCGCCTGCCCTACGAGGTACTGGACGGCCAGGGCCGCATCGTCGCCCACCAGAAGCACGTCCTGTCGGTCAAGGACAACGACCAGAGCGGCAACCTCAGGGCGCTGGTCGACGCCGGGGTGCGCAGCTTCAAGATCGAGGGCCGCTACAAGGATCTGGCCTACGTGAAGAACATCACCGGCCATTACCGCCGGCTGCTGGACCAGTTGCTGGAAGAACGCCCCGACCTGGGCCGGGCCTCCGGCGGCACGACCCGGCTGTTCTTCACCCCCGACCCGGAGCGCAGCTACAACCGGGGCCGCACCGATTACTTCGTCAACGGCCGGCAGCAGGACATCGGCGCCTTCGATACGCCGCAACACGCCGGGCTGCCGCTGGGCTGGGTGCAGAAGACCGCCGCCGATCATCTCGAGGTGGAATTGCACGAGGGCGTCGCGGTCCTGAACAACGGCGATACCCTGACCTATTTCGACTTGCAGAGGGAGTTGCGGGGCTTCCGGGTCAACACCGCCGAAGCCGTGGGCGGTCAACGTTGGCGGGCGTTCCCCAACGAGCCGATGGCGGCATTCAAGGATTTGCGGAAAGGCGTGGAGCTTTCCCGCAGCCGGGACATGGCCTGGGAAAGGCTGATGGAGAGCGACCGCACGGCGGAGCGGCGCATCGGCGTGGATCTGGCACTGATCGAAACGCCCACCGGACTGGCCCTGCAAGTGCGCGACGAGGATGGCCATAGCGCCTATGTCGAGCGGCCCCACGAACGCCAGGCCGCCCGCGACCCGGTCCGTGCCGAAGCCACGATACGGGACGCCCTCGGCAAGCTGGGCAACACCCTGTTCGCGGCACGGGACATTGTCGTGCAGCCGCTGGAGCGGAACCGGCCCGGCTTCTGGCCGGCGGCGCTGCTGAACGCCCTGCGCCGCGACGGCATCGCCGCGCTGGAACAGGCCCGCGCCGACGCCTGGACCCGCCTGCCCCGCGCCATCCCGGTGGCGCCGCCCGCCCGGTATCCCGGCGACAGCCTCAGCTATCTCGCCAATGTCTACAACCATGCGGCCCAGCGCTTCTACCTGCAGCATGGCGTCCAGGTGGTCGAGGCCGCCTACGAAAGCCACGAGGAAACCGGCGCGGCGAGCCTGATGATCACCAAGCACTGCGTGCGTTACTCGCTGTCGCTGTGCCCGAAGCAGACCAGGGGCGTAACCGGCGTCCAGGGCACCATCAAGGCCGAACCGCTGCAACTGGTCAACGGCAAGGAGCGGCTGACCCTGCAGTTCGACTGCAAGGCCTGCGAAATGCACGTGGTGGGCAGGATCAAGCGCACCGTGATGAACGAGGTGGCGGCGCAGCCGCTGCGGTTCTATCGGCACCGGGCCAAGACCGCCCCGGCCGGCTGATCATGCATTGCCGCATAGCGCGAGCGCTGCCCGCCGGCAACCGGGGCCCGGCGCCCGGGCGCCAGCGCTAGCCGTCACGGATCGCCGGGATGTGTGGCCGCTTTGTCCGTTACTCGCCGGTCGCGGTATTCGCCGGGCTCTTCGACGCCGAGGGCCACCCCGAGGACCGGCCCAGCTACAACATCGCGCCCGGCAGCCGCATCCTGGTGGCCCGGCTGGGCCGCGACGGTCATCGCCAGCTGGCGCTACTCAAATGGGGGCTGGTGCCGGCCTGGTCCGACGAGCCGAAGACGGCCTACGCGACCATCAACGCCCGCGCCGAGACCGTCGCCGACAAACCGGCCTTCCGCTCCGCCTTCCGCCATCGGCGCTGCCTGATCGCCGCCGACGGCTTCTATGAATGGCAACCGCAGCCGGACGGCCACAAGCAGCCCTACTATGTCCACCTGTCCGACCGGCAACCCTTCGCCTTCGCCGGCATCTGGGAGCACTGGACGCGCGGCGGGCGAACGCTGGACAGCTGCTCCATCCTGGTCACCACCGCCAACAGCCGCATGCGGCCCATCCATGAGCGGATGCCGGTCATCCTGCCACCCGACCGATATGCCGACTGGCTGGATCCGGGCACAACCGATCCCGCCGCCTTGCAGCCGCTGCTGGCGGCCTGCCCGGCAGCGCGGATAAGCCTCCATCCGGTCAGCACCGTGGTCAACAATCCCAGGAACGATGGCCCCGACCTGCTGCACCCCAGGGAAGCGGACACGCCATGATGCTGGCTGATCTCGCCATCGCCGGGCTGATCGCCGGCATTGGCGGCTACTGGTACAGCGCCATGCGGGCGCGGGAAGCCGGGCTTGTGGCCGTCCGCGCCGCCTGCGAGGCGGAAGGACTGCAACTGCTGGATGAAACCATCGCCTTCGTGCGCATGCGACCACAGCGCAACCGCACCGGCCAGCTCTGCTGGCTGCGGGTCTATGCCTTCGAATACAGCGACACCGGCGATAACCGCCGGCCCGGCAGCATCCACCTGCTGGGGGACGAGGTGATCCTGCTCAGCCTGGGGCAACCGGCGCCCCAGCCGCGAGACGTCGAGCGGAGCCGCTGGACGGACAACCACTGAGTCACGGCGGCATAACCAGGGCGCGACCGACCAACCGCTCCCCACCCCCGCACAGGCCGCCGGATGCGATGCCGGGTTGCCCGCAGCCGCCGCATCCGACACACTCCCCCGCCCGCTGTCCGGCTGTCGTGGCTCACGAACGGGCGGGACACGCGACCCCAAGCTTCAACATGCCCCATACCGGAGTACTGCAACCATGATGTCCATCCTGCGAACCCTGCTGGCCGCGCTGCTGATCGCCTCCCTGGGCGCCTGCGCCAAACGGCATGCTGCCCACGACACCTCGACGACCAACCCCGCGACAACGCCGCCAGCGGCCACAGGATCAGCCGCCCCGGCATCCGCGAGCGAGTCCGCGCAAAACGGCTTCCTGACTTACTGCGCGCCGGATATCCAGCGACTGTGCCCCGGCGTATCGGCGGGCGGTGGCCGAATCAAGAACTGCCTGATGGGCAAGAAGGAGCAGATGTCGGTTGGCTGCGCCCAGGCGCTCCAGAAAATGAAGCAGGAGCAGAAGTAACCGGTCAATCGGGGCAAAACGCCTCGGGCAGGCCCTCCCCTTGCGCGCGTGCCTGCCCCACATAGCCCCGGGAGACCTCAGGCTGGCCCTTGACAGGCCGGCACTCAAGGCGAGGGCGGCAACGGGGCAAGGCCGATTGGCAGCCATCCACAGAAACTGTGGATAACCATGTGCACACGGCTGTGGGTTTGCAGCGCTGGCAGGGCCTGCACTGGATTGACTGATTTTTGAACACCTAGATAAGTCATTGATTTACCAAGATCAAAGGCCGCCATTGCACTATCGACCAAGAAAAACAAGGACATCGCCGAGGGTGTGGATAAACATGCCCTCACGGTTGCACCACCGCAAAGGGCCATGGTCCGGGATTCCTGATGGTGGCAAGCCCGCCCGCGGTGGGCGAAGGGATATTCCGTGGCGGCACGATCCCTCCGCTATTGATGACGCCCCGCGCACAGGCCGATAGCCTCTTCATGCATCGTCGGGGTTTCCGATTCCGATGCCCGACAGTGTTCCTCTCCCGAGCCTGGAAAAC
Organism: Methyloparacoccus murrellii; assembly: GCF_054657115.1. Classification (NCBI taxonomy): domain Bacteria; kingdom Pseudomonadati; phylum Pseudomonadota; class Gammaproteobacteria; order Methylococcales; family Methylococcaceae; genus Methyloparacoccus; species Methyloparacoccus murrellii. The sequence continues at coordinate 16,665 of NZ_BAAHXD010000049.1, forward strand.
CCGGCATCTGGCCGGGTTTTCCAGGCCACTACCTCGTCACGGGTAATGCCGGCTCGACAGCCATCATGCCGCACATTGCCGCCGCGTCATCTTCAACGCGCCCCGCCAGCAGCGGCATGACCCCACGCTCAGGAGCCAAACATCGCGGATTGCGCGAAGCCAGCATTCGAGCGTGAGATTCTTCATGCAAGCGCCGGCACCGCACGCCTCCTGCAGGGTAGAGGTAATCAGTGCCCTGTTGTCTTCGGGGGCGCTTGCTGATGCGCCAAACCCTGGCACAGGGTCAATGGTCTGTGGTTTGTCGGTTTCCTGATGGGCTTGAGCGAGCGCGCGTCCAAGCCGCTGGTGGTGATCCCGGACAATGCCTCGATCCACACAGCCAAATCCTTGCAACTGTGCTGGGACCTGCTCGAGGAACAAGGCCTGCGGTTTTACCTTCTGCCGCCCTGCAGTCCGGAGCTGAACCGGATCGAAATCCTGTGGAAGAAGATGAAGTACGAATGACTGCCGTTTCAATCCTTCACGCCACGGGAACTCAAGCCAGCCATCGACCCGATCGGAGCCGGCTTCGGCTCAGGGTACCAACTGACGTTCTGTCAGGTGCTTGGTGTGCGCATGCCCAGTCCCTACAAAGGCTTTGCCTGATGTCGAGCCTGCAGACCCTCATACAACTGCCCCGGCCCCAGCAGGATGTCGCGCAGGCCATGGCGAACCTGCTCCGACTCCAGCGCTTGCTTGCTCATGGTGCTGTGCGCGTCGAGCGCGTCCATGATGGCATTGAGGATGCTGGAGGCGAGATCGGGTGATTCGGCGAACTGCTGCTTGCTGTTGTTCGCCGCCTGCTGGATCAGAATCTCCGATTCCATCAGCTTGGTCTTGAGCACATTGTTGACGTAGACCAGCTTGTCATCGTCGGTCAATTCGCCCTGAAAGAGTTCGTTGACGCGGGCAATGATCTCGTCGAGCAGCGCCCTTTCCTGGTCGCGCACCTGACCGGTGCCGACATACTCCGCCGGCTTCAGCTTCACGCCGTCATCACCCAGATTGAGATGGCGCTTGCCCTTGTTCCTCAGCCCATAGTGGGTCAGCGTCAGCGTCGAGTAATCAATGGCCTCGCGCTCCCGACCGAACTCCAGCAGCGGCAGCAGTGGCTTGAAGAACAGATGGCGCTTCTCGATGGCGGTGTTGCCGTAGTCGAAGATTTGCGACAGGAAGCTGTACAGCCGCTGGAACGCGCCGATGTTGCGCTTGAACAGCAGCAGGGCGTCGAGCCCATTGCGTGCCGCCTGCTCGGCGTCCGTGTCGTTTTGCGCCTTTGCCGTCGCCAGCTTCTTCTGCCATTCCTTGTACTGCCTGACCAAGGGATCGACGACCGGCTCCAGCGCCGCCACCAGTTCGCTCTGCCTGGCGTTGGGATCGAGCAGCACGTTGACCACGCGGTCGACCTGCCCGTCGTCGTAGTGCCCGGCCGCGTCGAGTTTCTCCTTCAGCGTCAGGACCAGATGCGGGTCGGTGACGCCCGCCAGCTCGGCGGTGGTGTGGTAGAGCCGGAACGCCGCCAGCACCTCTTCCGGATCGTTGACGAAGTCCAGCACGTAGGTGGTGTCCTTGCCGGGATGCGCCCGGTTGAGCCGGGACAGGGTCTGCACCACCTGTATGCCGGCCAGCCGCTTGTCGACGTACATGCCGCACAGCAGCGGCTGATCGAAGCCGGTCTGGAACTTGTTCGCGGCCAGCAGGATGCGGAACTCGTCGGTCTTGAACGCCTCCCGGATGTCCCGGCCCCTGAGGGTCGGGTTCAGGCTGGAGGACGTTTCGCTGAAGGGGTCCGGCCCGGAGTCGGGATCGTCCACGGGTCCGGAGAACGCCGCCAGCGTGCCGATGGCGTAGCCTTGGTTCTGAATGTACTCGTCGATGGCCAGCTTCCAGCGCACCGCTTCCAGACGGCTGGACACGACCACCATCGCCTTGGCCTTGCCGTCCAGCAGCGGAGCGATGTTCTGGCGGAAGTGCTCGACGACGATCTGCACCTTCTGGGCAATGTTCCAGGGATGCAGCTTGACCCAGCGCACCAGCCCCTTGGTCGCTTCGTCCTTGTCCACCACCGTGGTCACGCCCTGCTCGCCTGTCTGTGCCAGCTTGAAGGCGAGGCTGTAGGGCGTGTAGTTCTTCAGCACGTCGAGGATGAAGCCTTCCTCGATGGCCTGCCGCATCGAGTACACATGGAAGGGTGCCGGGAGGTTGCCCGGACCCGATGGCTGGGTCAGGTCGGGCGGACGCCCGAACAGCTCCAGGGTCTTGGCCTTGGGCGTGGCGGTGAAGGCGATGTAGGTGATGTTGCAGTCCTTGGCGCGGCTGGCCATCTGCGCGGCGAGGATGTCCTCGCTGCTGATGTCGCCGCCGTCGTTCAGCTCGGCCAGCTCCTCGGCCGACAGCACCGCCTTGAGCTTGGCGGCGGCTTCGCCGGTCTGCGAGGAATGCGCCTCGTCGGCGATGACGGCAAAGCGCTTGCCCTGCGTGGCGGTCAGTTCCTCGATCAGCTTCAGCGCATGCGGGAAGGTCTGGATGGTACAGACGACGATCTTCTTGTCACCGGCCAGCGCTTGGGCAAGCTGGCCGCTCTTGCTGCCGTTGTCGGAGGTGATGGTGGCGACCACGCCCTTGGTGCGCTCGAAATCGAAGATGGCCTCCTGCAACTGGGCATCCAGCACGTTGCGGTCGGACACGACCAGCACGGTGTCGAACAGCTTGTGGTTTTCCGCATCATGCAGGTCGGCGAGGAAGTGCGCGGTCCAGGCGATGGAATTGGTCTTGCCCGAGCCGGCCGAATGCTGGATCAGGTACTTGCCGGAATAGGGGAAGCGGTGGATCAGGAAGCTGCCGCCCGGCCCTTCACGGAGGATGGCCTCGATCAGCTTGCGGGTACCGTCGAGCTGGTGGAATCGGGGGAAGATCAACCCGGAGATTTGGTGCTTGTCGTTGCGCTTCGTGACCAGATAGCGGCCGATGATCTCCAGCCAGCTCTCCCGCTCCCACACGTCGCGCCACAGGTAAGCGGTGCGGTGCCCGCCACTTGTCTTCCCCTCGCCCTCCGGGAGAGGGGTCAGGGGTGAGGGTGGATTCCCCGCGCCGCCCGCGTTGCCCTGGTTGAACGGCAGGAACGTGGTCGCCGGCCCCTCCAGCCGGGTGGTCATCCGCGCTTCGTCGTTGCTGACGGCGAAGTGGACCAGTGCGCCGCCGGGGAAACTGAGCAGCGGTTCCGTCGCTGTCTGCCCCTTGGGCTTGGGCTGGCGGTCGAAGCGGTACTGATCGACGGCATCCTCGACCGACTGGGTGAAGTCGGTTTTCAGTTCCACCGTGCCGACCGGAATACCGTTGAGGAATTGGACCAGATCGATGCAGTTCCCGTTGTGCAGCGAGTAGCGCACCTGCCGCACCACCCGCAGCCGGTTGCCTTGGTAGTCGGCGAGGATGTCCGGATTGAGGGCGTTGGCCGGCTTGAACCGCGCCAGCCGCAGCTTCTCGCGCAGACCCACCAGTTCGATGCCATGCCGCAGCACCGCCAGCGTGCCTTGCACATCGAGGCTGGCCCGCAGCCGGTCGAGCAGAACCGTCTCCGCCTTGGCCCCATGGTGCTTGACCAGCGTGTCCCATGCCTTGGGCTGGCTGGCCTGCACCCACGCGATCACATCGGCGGGGAACAGCGCCCGTGCCCGGTCATAGCCCGCCGCGTCGCCCTCGGCATAGAGCCAGCCATGGGCACCGAGGTGCTCGCAGATTTCGGTTTCGAAGGCGATTTCGTGGTGGAGCGGCATAGCGGGTTTATCGGTAAACAGCGTCGTGATCGCCGACATTCACCAGAACGATCCGGTCATCCTCTATCAGGAATTCCAGGGTGATGCGATAGGACAGGTTGATGGAGATGGCATGCAGGCCATCCAGCTTGCCGCTCAGGGCATGCAGTCGCAGGGAGGGATGATGCGGGTTGGCTTCCAACAGTTGCAGGGTCTTCAGGTAAGTCCCTCGCAAATCCGGATGCCGCTTGAGCCAGCGAGCCGCGCGGCGGCTGTAGGACTCGGTGAAAACCAGCGTGAAGGGCATCTTACCCGCCCAGTCTGGCCACATGCTCCTCGGCGGATTCCTCGACGTAACGGCCTGCCGCCAGATCGGCCCGGCTTTCCGCCAAGGCAGCCGCCAACTCACATTCACGGAGATAGTGGTAGTGGCTGATGTCCATCACCACGTAACGATCCTTGCCGCGCACCGACACAATCGCTTCCGGGTGCTCTGCGAGGCTGGCCTCGATGGCGGCCACGCCCCGGGTTTTGAGGTCATTTGCGCTGATATGTGTCATGGCAGGATTCTCATGAGGTCGATGGGCTGCTATTTAATCACACGATGAACCGCATGATGAACAGTCCGGTCGAGCCCGCCCATCAATCAGGCGATAACGGCGAGTAAATTGTCATCAGCCTGGAGACCTCCACGTGATCTCTGCCTTGATCAGGTTTTCAAGGTCAGAACTCATTCAATTGCCGCTATGAAAAAGAGTGGCGATTTCGTCTGAATGCAGATGATCGAAGTTTTCGGGGAAAGTGAACTCCGACTGACCCAGTCCCAGTTGGCGCCGGGGTTGTGGCGCTTCGGCCAACGCGACCAGTCTTGCCACCGGTTTACCGCCGCGCTCGATGATGATTTCATGGCCCGCCTCGGCCTCGGCCACGAAATGCGGCGTCCTGAAGGCTGATGGTAGCCATGGATTACACCTCGTTGCGGGTGAAGGATGGGGCCCGGTCCTGCTCGCGATCCTTGAGCAAGTCGGCGACACTGCCGCCACGCCCCTTGCCCCGAAATCGCCTGATGGGGTCAAGGGTATCCGGCACGGTGGCTGCGGCTTCACTCTCCTGATCGAGCGCAATGAAGATCACTTCGATCCGGCGATGGCGGAACTCGGGTGGAACGGGGATGACGGCTTGCGGGTCGTCGATGATTCGGCGTATGGCCAACATGAGGGCGCTCCTTATGTGGTGGCTTGCGAGTGGCCATGATAGCCCCGGACATCGATCTTGCCGGTGACGGCAGCAGAGATCAGCGCCGAGCGGCGTTCCTTGAGCAGGTCGATGGTGTGCCGGGCTTCGGTGGTGAGGTCGTCGAGTTTGGCGGTTTCGGTGTCGATGAACGCAGCTATTGATCTTTGCTCCATGATCGGTGGTACGGGCGTGACAAGCTTTTTTACGTCAGCCATGCCAATGGTTTTTAAGGTGGCCCCGAAGGTTATGGCATCCAGATAAACCTTCATCGCATTAAACACACGAAGCAAAAACAAACTATCGATAGACTTACTTGGACACCAAGCAATAAGGTGCTGAGAGACGGCCATTGATCTGGTGGTTATCGCGGCTAGTCCAATCGTTGCATCCCTCGTAAACACAACCGAGCCCTCCGGAAGCATCCGAGCGGAGGAGTTGGCCAGCCCTAAAGAATTTATTTGCACGGCAGTGTTAGTAATGTAATCGACAGCCGCTAGTTGCTTTGAGTCGTTTAATGAGACCCAAGGGATATCACAGTCTTCCCAGTATTCTGGGACGGTCTTTGACGGGGTGTGGCCACTCTCGAGCTTGGCTACATCTTTTACCCGCCTTACATCCCAATGCCTCGGCACCTCCCCCAACCACTCAATCCCGGAATCCTTCATCGGCACTGTCGGGTCCAGCCCCTTGGTCACCGCATGCGAGATGACCGCCTGCCGCTTCTCCTTCAGCAGGGCAATGAGGTTTTCCTGCTCCGCGACCAGCGCGTCGATCTTGGCGGTTTCGCGGTCGAGGAAGTCGGCGATGGCTTGCTGCTCACCAATCGGCGGAAATCCCACTGAGAAGTCCCGCACAAAATCGTCGGGAACGCGTTTCTGACCTCCAGCACCATACATGGCGGCCTCACCCAGCTTGCGGAATTGTGTGGAATTGAACAAGCGGTGCAGGTAATCACTTGTGGTTTGGTTTTCGCGTGGCCTGACAACCGTCAGCTCAGTCGTGCCAAAGCCGAAATTATTGATCAACCCTCGCATTACCGCGCCTTTCCCATTTTCATAGCAAGGCGTGATCTTCGCGATTGTGATATCGCCTTCACGGAAATAGGTATAACCCGTATCAACCTCGGATATTGGGCGAGTCCTTTCGAGGTTTAGCTTGCCGTCTTCCCCAACCGCCTCCATCGGTAAAAACGAAACTTCTGTGTCACGCGCAAGGTTTGCAACCTCTGATTTTGATGGATTCAGGGTTGCGACATGCCGTATCCGTTTGACCTCCCACCCCTCCGGAACCTCCCCCAGCCACTCCACCCCGGAGTCCTTGTACTTCGGGTAACGCGGAAAGCTCATGGCCGATTCGCCCCCTCTCCCCCAACCCCTCTCCCACGCGGGGAGAGGGGAGCCGAAGCGTCTGCGTGAGCTTGAGACCCGGTCTCTTCATCCAGGTTGGAGCGGTCCTTAGCCCCTCTCCCTTGACGGGAGAGGGGTTGGGGAGAGGGTGGAGATTGGGCCACCGCAGCCCGACAAACCTCCAGTATTCTCTCCAACACTCCCTCCAGATTGCTCTGAATCGCGTTGTTCCAAAACCGCAAAACCGTAAATCCCTGAGCGCGCAACCAGCCGTCGCGCCGGGCGTCATCATCCAGCGCATCGGCATGCTGACCACCGTCCGCCTCGATAATGCAGCGGGTTTCAAAACAAACAAAATCGACGATATATGGCCCCAGTGGCTGCTGACGCCGGAACTTGTAGCCTTGAAACCGGTGCGCCCGCAAATGACGCCACAGGAGTCTTTCGTACTCGGTGGCATTCTTACGGAGTTGTCGAGCAGTACGGGTATTCATCCAGATCTCGCCGGTTTGAGCGACAGAATGAGCGTCATGGGCTGGGTGGGCGAGGCGATGAAGCCGTGGCGCTCGTAAAAGGCTTTGGCCGGGGCGGACAGCGCATGCGCCAGCACGCCGCGTATGCCCAGGATGTCGGCGGCTTGCGCGGCCCGCAGGACGGCATCCTGCAGCAAGGCCACACCCAACCCCTTGCCTTGCCAGGACTGATCGACCGCAAGCCGGCCGAGGATGGCCAGGGGAATGGGGTCCGGCATATTGCGTCGCAGGGACGGCGGCGCTAGCCCATGGGCCAGCGCGCCGGAAGCCAGGCAGTAATACCCCACCACCTTCAGTCCTTCGCACACCACGTAGGTGCGGGAGGCGCCACTGGCCTGATTGGCACGGGCCCGCCGCTTGAGCCAGTCATCCAGGCTATCGACTCCGCAGGCAAATTCACCCAGCGATGCCTCTTCCGTCAGCGAGGCCGGGGCCGATAGCCTCAATCCTGCCACGGTTTTTTAGCGGCCATCAGCCGTTCGAAGCCCTCGCCCCCGGGAGGCGAATCCAGCACGGCCAGGAACTGTTCATAGGTAGCCGGATCGACACGGACCAGCGCCTGATCGACCAGGGATTCTTCCGCCGCCCGGCGGGAAGCGTCGATCATGAAGTCGGAACGGGTTTTTCCCTGGGCCCTGGCCGCCCGGTCGATCAGGTCACGAATGTCATCGCGCACCCTGAGGTTGACGGCGCAGGTTTGAGGATGGGGCGGGCTGGGGTGGGAGGACATGGGACAGACTCCTTAGGGTGCATGGGCGCCTATCTTACGCACTCTGATACACGTTGTGTATCTACCGACCATCAGGCCGTCAGCCCCTCGATCATGGCCTTGATGCGGTCGGTGCTGCGCTTGAGGTCGGCGTCGATCTCTTCCAGCGGGCGCGGCGGTTCGAACACATAGAAGTGCCGGTTGAACGGGATTTCGTAGCCGACCTTGGTCTTGTCGGGGTCGATCCACGCATCCGGCGCATGCGGCAGGACTTCACGTTCGAAGTAGGCCTGGATGTCTTCGGAGAGCGGCACGTTCTCGGTGTCGCGCAGGCTGCTGTCGGGCTGGGGTTTGCCTTTGAGCTTGCCCTTGCTGCCAAGGACGAGGTTGCCGTGTTCGTCGCGCAATGGTCGCTCGACGGTGATGGTGCGGTAGCCGAAGTCGGTGTTCCTGAAGATGCGGGAGATGGGCTTCTTGCCGTCGCTGGCTTCCTCGAAATTGCCGAACAGCCGGGTGATTTCGGCAATGTGCTCGTCGCTCAGCTCCTTGCGCTTGGAGCCGAGGCTCTTGCGCATCTTCTGCCACATGCCCGAGGCATCGATCAGTTGCACCTTGCCCCGCCGATGTTCGGGCTTGCGGTTGCTGAGTATCCACACGTAGGTGGCGATGCCGGTGTTGTAGAACATGTCGGTGGGCAGGGCGACGATGGCCTCGACCAGATCGCTTTCCAGCACGTAGCGGCGAATCTCGCTCTCGCCGGAACCGGCCCCGCCGGTGAACAGCGGCGAGCCGTTGAGGACGATGCCGATGCGGCTGCCGCCGTCCTTGGCCGGGCGCATCTTCGCCAGCATGTGCAGCAGGAACAGCAGGGAGCCGTCGGAGACGCGCGGCAGGCCGGGGCCGAAGCGACCGCTGAAACCCTTCTGCTCATACTCGGCGCGAATCTCCTTCTCGATCTTCTTCCACTCGACGCCGAAGGGCGGGTTGGAGAGCATGTAGTCGAACCGCTTGCCCAGCAGGCCGTCGGCGGACAGGGTGTTGCCGAAGACGATGTTGCTGATGTCATGCCCCTTGATGAGCATGTCGGCCTTGCAGATGGCGTAGGACTCCGGGTTGAGTTCCTGCCCGAACAGGATCAAGCGGGCGTCGGGATTCAGTTCGGCCAGATATTCCTCGCCGGTGGCGATCATGCCGCCAGTCCCCGCCGTCGGATCGTAGAGACTGCGGACCACGCCCGGTCGGGTCAGCGCGTCATCGTCCTCGATGAACAGCAGGTTGACCATGAGGCGGATGGCGTCACGCGGGGTGAAGTGCTCGCCGGCGGTTTCGTTCGAGAGTTCGGCGAACTTGCGGATCAGTTCCTCAAACACCAGCCCCATCCGGTGGTTGTCGACATGGGCGGGATGCAGGTCGACCTGGGCGAATTTCTCGGTGACCGGGTACAGCAGCCCGGCGCGGGCCAACTTGTCGATCTGGGTGCGGAAGTCGAAGCGCTCGAAGAGGTCG
>NZ_BAAHXD010000050.1:0-24928 GCF_054657115.1 Methyloparacoccus murrellii
TTCACTCAAGTCAAGAGGTGATGGCGAAAAGACGGTTTCTGGTTTGGGCCACGCGGGACGCATCGACTTCGGCCAGCCGGCCGACGACACCGCGGATGAGCCGGGCATCGAGGGTAAACAGCTTGCAACGCACCACCGAGGGCGCAGGCAGGCCGGCGGTTTCGAGGTCCTCAATGGGGCAATCCAGCGGCCAGGGCGCGTTCCTGGCCGAGGTGATCATGGCCAGCACCAGATGACCCGAGGAGGTATTGAACGCAGCGGCATCCGACAGCACCAGTGCCGGCCTATTCTTGCTGGCGACACGGTCGGTGAAGGGAAACGGCACGCGCACAACCTGGCCGGCCTCATAGGTCACGGTAGGCGTCCTCGTCTTCCGGACTGTTCCATTCCGTCAGCGTGCCTTCCACCGCCTTGAGGTATTCGAGGTCGATCGGGCGGACGCGACGCACCCGGGCAATGCCATCGGCGGCGATATCCCAGGCCAGCAGATCCCCCGGGCCTACACCCAAAGCAGCGCGAATATCGGCAGGGATGGTGATTTGCCCCTTGGCGGTGATCTTGGCGACGGCGGTCATGGCGGTTTATCGGTAAGGGAGGTAAGGAGCGCCTTACTCTAATGGGCGGCTTCGGCGCGTGCAAGCAACTGGCCCAGATCGAGATTGATGCTGCTCACCGCCCAATCCGGCTCCTGGGTAAAGGGCTTCCTGACATAGTGCGGCCCTTCATAGGTCTCACCTTCCACCAGTACGATGGCCAGAATGAATTGTTCCTGCTGGTTGAGTCCGTAGAGGATTTCATTGCGGGTGACGGTAATGGTCGTCTGACCCTTGGCCCGACCCTTGACCTCGATATGGCGAGATGGCGGCAGCTTGCCGTTGATGGCCGGCGGCTGGCTGGTGATGTCCCAGCCGCATTTCTCGGCCGAGACATCAGTGACGTGATGGCCCATGGCGATTTCAGCTTCGGTAACGGCCTGCATGGCGATCCGTTCGATGCGACTGCGGGCTTCCGCGTCGGCCGACCAGCCGGGTTGGCCCTGTCGCTGCAGTAACAGCCCGGCCGGGATGACCAGCGCCCCACCGATCACGCCGGGCGGGGCCGAGATCACGTGACGCATGGCCTGCAGTTCCTTTTCACGGGATTCGCGCCGAGCGGTCAGATCATCGATGGTGCGGCGGACGTTCTCCAGGGTCAGCCGCACATCCTTGCCGGCGGCGATGTCGTCCTTGAGCTTCAGGTAGCGGTCCGACCAGAAGTTGATCTCCTTGACCAGCCGCTCATGGACGGCGGCGAGGGTCTTGTCGACCCTCTGTTCGCGACGCTCCCGGACTTCTTGGAAATGCTGCGGGACCAGATTTTGGGCTGCCTGAGCAAGCGCCTGTTGCTCCAGGTTCACCCTCACCCCTGACCCCTCTCCCGCCGGGAGAGGGGAACCCAGCCATGGCGCATTCAGGATATCCGGGATCAGCGCCAGGTCGGCCGGCTCGATGGCCTGCAGGTCGAGATGGGGTGCCCAGCCAGCGTGGGTGGCCATGATTCCCCCCTCACCCCGACCCTCTCCCGTGCGGGGAGAGGGCTCCAAGGTGATGAACTGCAATCGGCGCGAGAGGACCTTGCCGGGATCGGCCCCTTCCTTGATGGCGTGATCGACGATGAACAGTACCTTGGGCGTCAGCCCTCTATCGGCGGGATCAACCAGCACCGCGCCACGTTTGAGGGTGTGGCGGTATTGCTCGATGGCGATGTCGGTCACCGCCTGCATCAGCGGGTGGCCGGGGTGAATCAGGCTGGCCATGGGTGTGCCGACCCGGTCCAGCAGGCGGACGTAGTCCTTCTCGAAGCAGACCCGCTCATAACGCTTCAGCACCGGATCAAGGTTGCGGCGGTCGCGGCCGCTGATTTGCCGGTCGCGCTCGCGAATGGCGGCGGGAACATGCTTGATTTCGTAGCGGCCAGATTCGCGCAGTTTCAGATCCCCGCCCAGTTGCCGGAAGGCCTGAGTGAAGAACGCCCGGATGAAGTAGGGTTGCAGCTTGCGGGCCTCGGCCCGTTCCATGTCCTCGCGGACCTGGAACAGCCGATCAGCATCCATGACTTCCTGACACAGCGCATTGCGGCGAAGAATGTCCTGGATGTGCTGGGTGTCGAGCAGCCCCTCGATCTGCTGGAACAGTTTTGCGCGGGTGGCCGGGTCTTCGCCGTAGCGGATGGCCTCGATCAACATGTCTCGCAGGCTCGTTTCCTCGAAGACCTCGCCCAGGATGTCGAACACGCGTCCGCCCAGGGCCTGGCGCTCGACCTCCAGTTTCTCGAACAGCCGCTGGAAGACATCACCCTCGCGGGTTTCGGCGGCGACGACGTTCCACAGATGGCAGACCTCGGTCTGGCCGATACGGTGGATACGGCCGAAGCGCTGTTCCAGCCGGTTGGGATTCCACGGCAGGTCATAGTTGACCATCAGATTGGCGTTCTGCAGGTTGACGCCTTCACCGGCCGCGTCGGTGGCCAGCAGCACACGGGCCGCCGGATCATTGCGGAACAGCTCCTGCACCTTGCGCCGTTCCTCGCGCTTGACCCCGCCATGAATCATGATGACGGCCTCTTCGGCACCGATCAGTCCGCGAATGCGATCCGCCAGATAGTTGAGGGTGTCGCGATGCTCGGTGAAGATGATCAGCTTGCGCTGACGGCCGCTGGCATCGCGCATCTCCGGGGTGTCCTGCAGCAGACGGGAGAGTTCTTCCCATTTGCGGTCCTGGCCGGCATGCACCAGTTGCCGGGCCTGTCCCTCCAGGCTTTCGAGGATGAGGATTTCGGCGTCCAGTTCCTGGAGGGTCCGGGCGGCGGTGGCCTGGTCGACCACGGCTTCCTCGAAGGTTTCGTATTCGTCCGGGTCCAGGTTGTCGGCGGACTCCCAGATATCGTCCGGGGTGCCGTTGAAACCATACTGATCCAGGGTTTTGGCCAGTCCGTGGCCGCGTTGCCGCAGTTTCTCTTCCTCGACCCGGCGCTTGAGCTTGTGGCGGCGGCGTTTCAGTGACTGGTAGATGGCTTCCGGGCTGGAGGCCAGCCGGCGTTGCAGTGCGGTGAGCGCGAAGCCGACCGTGCCCTTGCGCTGGCCTTCGAGTTGATCGGCCCGGTTCATCTCCTCCTTCACGTAGTCGGTGACGGTGTTGTAAAGCGCGGCCTCGGGATTGGAGAGCTTGTAGTTAAGCGTGTAGGCCCTTCGTTCCGGGAACAGCGGCGTGCCATCGAACTTGAGCAGGTCTTCCTTGACCATGCGGCGCATCAGGTCGGAGATGTCGACCTTGTGGGCGCCATCGCGGAACTTGCCGTAGAAACGGTCGGAATCCAGCAGGGACAGGAAGAGCTGGAAATCTTCTTCCTTGCCGTTGTGCGGCGTGGCGGTCATCAGCAGGAAATGGCGGGTGATGGAACCCAGCAGTTCGCCCAGCAGGAAGCGCTTGGTCTTGTTGATCTTGTTGCCGAAGTAGCTGGCGGACAGCTTGTGGGCCTCGTCGACCACGATCAGGTCCCAGCGCGAGAGCCTGAGTTTCTCCTGCAGGTCCTCGCTGCGCGACAGTTGATCGAGACGGGCGACCAGCAGATCGACATCCTCGAAGGGATTGCCGCTGCGGGATTGTTCCACCTGTTCGCGCGAGAACAGCGCGAAGCGCAGGCCGAACTTCTCGTCCATTTCATCCTGCCACTGCTCGACCAGACTGCCCGGGGCGATGATCAGCACCCGCCGGGCATCGGCCCGCATCAGCAGTTCGCGGATGAACAGGCCGGCCATGATGGTTTTGCCGGCGCCGGGATCGTCCGCCAGGACATAGCGCAAGGGTTGGCGCGGCAGCATGGACTGATAGACGGCGGTAATCTGATGCGGCAGCGGGGTCACGTTCGAGGTGTGGACCGCCATCATCGGATCGAACAGGTAAGCCAGGTTGATGCGGGTGGCTTCGACCGCAAGCTTGAAGTCCTCGCCAGGGGCATCGAAGGCCCAGGGACGGCCGGCCTCGGCCAGGGAGAGCGTGACCTCGTCGGTGCGGAACAGCATGCGCTCCGATAGCCTGCCGTCGGTGGTTTTGTAGTAGACGGTCAAGGCGTTGTCACCGACCGGCTCGGTCGTGACGATGCGCACCACCTGCCCGGGCTCCAGGCCGGAGATGGCGGCATCCTTGCGGATGTCTTCGAGCTTCAAGCGGAGTACCTCGCAAGGCCGGGGTCTGAAGGGCGTCAAGTTTAACGCCCCTACGGCCGTTTGCCGGGCACGCCGGGCGTGCCCTCTGCCAGGATTGCGGTGATATGCCGTCCCGCGTTGTGCCGGGCTCAGCGGTCGGCGGGATTCAGCTCGTACTCGATCTGGGTGCCGTCGCTGGGCGGCGTGATGTGGGTGATGCGGCCGACGGCATTGTCGGCGCGTGCCTCCGCCGCATCGCCGCTGAGCGCGGGCTCGGCGGGATCCGTTGTGGCCGCCGGTGCGTCCAGGGACTCGCCCTTGGCAGCGAAACGCGGCAACGGCGGCAGGCTGAGCGTGGCGGGGTCGGGGGGCGGTTCCGGCAGCTTGCCGGCGAAGCGCTGGCCCAGGGGCGCGAACAGCTGCCGGTCGTTGAAGAGGGAGCCGTTTCCGGCCTGCTGCCGGTTTTCCGGGCGGCTGAGCCGGATCTGTTCGCGGATCATCTGCCGCTGCTCCAGCCATCGGCGCAGCTCGCGCAGGCGCTTGAGCTGGTCGTAGCTGAGGCCGGAGATGGTTTCCACGACTTCGGGCTCCTCGCCTGGTCCGCTGGGACCGAGGACGATGCGAGGTTCGGCCAGAACGGCGCCCGCCGGCAGCAGGGCGCCAAGCAGCAGGACGGCGGGTACACCGGGGATGACGGGCTTCATGCGCTTGGGCGGTGAGGGTTGGCGGCCCGGAAGCCGGGCGTCGCAGGCGGGACTATACCCGAGCCGGCGGGCCATCAGTAGGCGTTGGGATGCACGAAGCCCCGGAACAGGGTCAGGGCGATGATTTTCAGGTCCAGCCACAGCGACCAGTTCTCGATGTAGTAGAGGTCGTGCTCGATGCGTGTCGGCAGGTCGGTATCGCCGCGCCAGCCGTTGACCTGGGCCCAGCCGGTGATGCCGGCCTTCACCAGGTGCTTGCGCATGTAGTCGGGAATCTCGTCCTTGAACTGCTCGACGAACATCGGCCGCTCCGGCCGCGGGCCGACGATGGACATGTCGCCCTTGAGCACGTTGAGGAACTGCGGCAACTCGTCCAGGCTGGTGCGGCGCAGGAAGCGGCCGAAGCGGGTTGCCGGCTTCCTGGCGGAACCGCCCCAGCGGATGGCGCCGGCCTCGGCGTCGACCGGCATGGAGCGGAACTTCAGCATCATGAACGGCCGGTTGTTGAGGCCGACCCGTTCCTGCCGGTAGAACACGGGGCCGGGCGAACTCAGCTTGACCCCCAGGGCCAGGAGCAGCATCAGCGGGCTGAGCGATACCAGGATCAGCAGCGCCAGCAGCTTGTCCTCCAGGTACTTGAGCGCCCGGTTCAGGCCGGTCATCGGCGAGGCGGACAGGTCCAGCATCGGGATGCCCAGCACCTCGCTGATGCCGTGGTTGATCAGGCGGAAGGTGAACCAGTCCGGTGCGTAGCGGATGGCGGCCGAGGTGTGCCGCAGGCCATGCAGGGTCTGGCGGATGCGCGCCTCCTCGCTCATCGGGATGGCCAGCCAGATCTCGTCCAGCGGCCGGGCGGCCAGCCGTTCCAGCGTCCCGGTGTCGGGTTCGGGCAGGCGCTCGGCGACGTGGTAGCCGGTCCAGCCCGCCTGCCGCAGCCGCCGGACCAGGCTGTCGGCCGTGGCGCCGGCGCCGATCAGCGCCACGTGCTTCAGGTTGTAGCCGCGCCGACGCAACAGGCGCAGGCTGAAATAGACGGCCAGCCGTTCCAGCCACAGCAGTGCGGTGCCGATCAGCAGCCACAGGCCGAACCACAGGCGCGAGAAGTCCTCCGACGCTTTGACCACGAACAGCCACAGCAGCAGCAGCCCCACCACGCTGGCCCAGCTGACGGCGACCCGCGCCATCATCATGGGCAGGGCGGCGCTGCGCCAGGAGCGGTACACCGGGCGCGACAGCAGCAGGAAAACGATGGCGGCCGCCGCCATCAGGCTGTGATAGCCGGACAGGTCGTCCGGCAGGTAGACCGGCAGGTCGAACAGCCGCCGGATGTTGAGCGCCATGAAACCCGCCTGGGCGATCAGGAGGACATCCAGCGTGCGGATGATCGCCGGCATCAGGGGAGTCGAGAGTCGCAGGTGGGGGTTCACGGCGGATCGGTCGGACAGGGCGCCGTCGCGTCTGTCGCGGTCGGCTTGGGGTGGGCGGAAGGGTACGGGAGGGGGTTCTGCCGATCCCGCGCGGCTACCGCCGGCCGTGGTTGCCGGGGCAACGGCGGCGCGGATGGCCGGTCGGGCGCTGCTCAGGCGGGCGGCTCATCGGCGCTGACCTTGAGGATCACGTTTTCCGCATCGACCACCCGCACCCGGGTGCCGGCGGGACAGTCCGCGCCTTCCACCCGCCAGGTGGAATCGTCCACCCGGATCCGGCCGCGGCCGTTGACGATGGGTTCGGCCAGGGTGAAGACGCGGCCCACGTATTGCGCGGCGCGCTGGTTGAGCAGCGGCCGGTCGGTCTGGATCGGGTTTGTGCGAAGAAACCGCCGGAAGACTAGGATGCTGAGCACCGACAGCAGCGAAAACAGCAGCACCTGATGCTCGAAAGTCATCGCCGGAAACAGCCAGACCACGGCGCCGACGACAAAGGCGCTCTCGCCCATCCAGATGAAGAACATGCCGGGCACCAGCAGTTCGACGATCAGCAGGATGGCGCCCAGCGACCACCAGTGCCAGAACACCACGTCAAAAGGCATGGCGTCAGCCCTCCTTTTTGGTGAAGGCTTCGCGGGTCAGTTCGCCGATGCCGCCCAGCGCACCGATGACGCTGGCCGATTCCAGCGGCATCAGGATGACCTTGCTGTTGTCGGCGGCGGCCAGCTGCTGCAGCGCCTCGACGTATTTCTGCGCGACAAAGTAATTGACCGCCTGCACATCCCCCTTGGCGATGGCCTCGGACACCATCAGCGTGGCGCGGGCCTCGGCCTGGGCCAGGCGCTCGCGCGCCTCCGCCTCGCGAAACGCGGCCTCCTTGCGGCCCTCGGCTTCCAGCACCGCCGCCTGCTTCTCGCCCTCGGCCTTGAGGATGGCCGCCTGGCGCATGCCTTCGGCCTCCAGCACCGCGGCGCGCTTGTCGCGTTCCGCCTTCATCTGCCGCGCCATCGAATCGACCAGATCCTGTGGCGGCTTGATGTCCTTGATCTCGATGCGCGTCACCTTGACGCCCCAGGGCGTGGTGGCGTCGTCCACCACCGCCAGCAGCCGGGCGTTGATCTCGTCGCGCTTGGACAGCAGCTCGTCCAGGTCCATGGAACCCATCACGGTACGGATGTTGGTCATGGTCAGCTGCAACACGGTGTATTCCAGGTTGCTGACCTCATAGGCCGCGCGCGCCGCGTCGATGACCTGGTAGAACACCACGCCGTCGGCCCGCACCATGGCGTTGTCCTTGGTGATGACCTCCTGCGAGGGCACGTCCAGCACCTGTTCCATCATGTTCATCCGGGCGCCGATCTGATCGATGATCGGCATGATCACGTTCAGGCCCGGGGTCAGGGTCATGGTGTACTTGCCGAAGCGCTGCACGGTGTAGGCCATGCCCTGCGGCACGAACTTGACGCTGAGCACTACCAGCACGATGGAGAGCACCAGCAGCAAGAAGACGAACGAACCGAACGCCGACATGAGACACCTCCCGCAGGCCGTGATGAAAGGCCGGGAGGCGATCGCCTCCCGGGGCGGTCATGATAGCGAAGATGGCGGCCCGGCGGGCTCGCCCCGCGACGCTAGTCCGGCCGGTTGCCGGCCTGCCGCTGCACCGCGGTGAGGATGCCGCGCAGCAGGTGCAGTTCCTTCTCGTCCGGCCGCGCGCGGTTAAACAGTCGCCGCAGCCGCCGCAGGATCGAGGTTTCGTGCTTGCTGGCGTGGAGGAAGCGGATGTCGCGCAGGGTGTTCTCCAGATGGCCGAAAAAGGACGCCATCTGCTCGCCCGTGGCCGGCGCGGCGGTATCGCCATCGCCTGACGGGCCGGGCCGCGCCTGGCGGGCGGCCATGAACAGCTCGTAGGCCACGACCTGGATTGCCGCGGCCACGTTGAGCGAGCTGTAGTCAGGGTTGCAGGGAATGTGCAGCAGGAAGTGGCAGCGCTCCAGTTCCTCGTTGGTCAGGCCGGAATGCTCGCGGCCGAACAGGATGGCCGTCCTGGCCTCGGTGCCGAGCACCCGGGCGGCGCATTCGCGGGGGTCGAGCTGCGGCCAGGCGATGCTGCGCAGGCGGGCACTGGCGCCGACGACCAGTTCGCGATCGGCGATGGCCGCGTCCAGGGTCGGGAACACCTCCGCGCCCGCCAGCACATCGTCGGCGCCGGAGGCGCGCGCGGTCGCCTCGCCGCTGGGGAAGTCCAGGGGCGCCACCAGCGCCAGGTCGGCGAGGCCCATGTTCTTCATCGCCCGGGCCGCCGCGCCGATGTTGCCGGGATGCGTGGTGTTGACCATCACGATCCGCACCTGTGCGAGGGAGCTCATGCGGGCGGGGTCCATGGTTGCGAGGGGCGCAAAATATAGCAGAAGTCTGCTACCCTTGACGGCTTCCGGTCATTGGCCGCCAGGCCAGAGCCGCGGCCTTTCCCGGCCCCTCCCCCTTACTTCACCCTACCGAGCGCACGACCCGAGACATGGATCCCATGCTGAACATCGCGGTCCGGGCAGCCCGGGCGGCGGGCGACATCATCGTCCGCGCCATGGACCGCGTGGACCTGCTGAACATTTCCCTGAAGAGCCGCAACGACTTCGTCAGCGACGTCGATCGCCAGGCCGAACACGAGATCGTCGGCATCCTGCGCAAGGCTTACCCTGGCCACGCGGTGCTCGGCGAGGAGCACGGCGAGCAGGGCCCCGCCGGCAGCGATCATGTCTGGGTCATCGATCCGCTCGACGGCACCACCAATTTTCTCCACGGCTTTCCGCAGTTCTCCGTCTCCATCGGCCAGTTCTACCGCGGCCGGATCGAGCGCGGCGTGGTCTACGACCCGCTCCGGCAGGAGCTGTTCGTGGCCCAGCGTGGCGCCGGCGCCACGCTCAACAACCGGCGCATCCGCGTCACCCGGCAGAAGGGCCTGCACGGCGCGCTGCTGGGCACCGGCATCCCGTTCAAGGACCAGAGCTACATCGATCCCTATCTTGCCATGCTCAAGAGCCTGCTCAGGGATGCCGCCGGCATCCGCCGGGCCGGCTCCGCCGCGCTGGACCTGGCCTACGTCGCCTGCGGGCGCCTCGACGGCTTCTGGGAAATCGGTCTCCAGCGCTGGGACATGGCCGCCGGCGTGCTGCTGGTGCTGGAGGCCGGCGGGCTGGTCAGCGACCTGGAGGGCGGCGACAAGTATTTCGACACCGGCAGCATCGTCTGCGCCAATCCCAAGCTGCACGCGCCGATGCTGGAGCTGATCGCTCCGCACCTGACCGATCCGCTACGCGGCCGGCCGACCGTCTGAGGCTTCAGGCCGGCCGCGCCGGCCCGGCCGGGGCCTCGCCGGTGAGCCAGGTCACGCGCCAGCCGCCCTCTGCCCGGTGCGACAGGGTCTTCCACAGCCAGGGCAGGGTCTGTTCCAGGGTGCTGTCGAGCCGCCAGGGCGGATTGATCAGGATCAGGCCGCTGCCATTGAGCCGGAACGCCTCGTCGGCCAGCACCCGCAGCTCTACCGCCAGCATCCGCGGTATGCCCAGGCGTTGCAGGCGGCGCCGGAAATCGTCCGCCGTGGCCTGGTCCTGGATCGGGTACCAGAGGGCGTAGATGCCGGTGGGCCAGCGTGCGTGGGCCTCGGCGAGCGCCTTGAGGACACGCTGCCGCTCGTCCCTGCGCTCGTAGGCGGGGTCGATGTGCACCAGGCCGCGCCGCTCGCGGGGCGGCAGCCAGGCCCGCAATGCCTGGTAGCCGTCGCCGCTCTCGATCCGGACCTGCCGGTCGCCCTCGAACTCGCGGGCGATGATGCGGGCCTCGCTGGTGTGCAATTCGCAAAGCACCATGCGGTCCTGATGCCTGAGAAAGGGCCGGACGATGCGGGGCGAGCCGGGGTACCAGAGCAGCTCGCGGCCGGGGTTGGTGGTGCGCACGGCCCACAGGTAGGGTTCCAGGGCCTCGGGAACGTTACCCGATCGCCACAGGCGCTGGATGCCGGTCTCGTGCTCGCGGTGCTGGCTGGCCCAGTCCGAGTCCAGCCGGTAGCGGCCGGCGCCGGCATGGGTGTCGATGAAGACGAAGGGCTTGTCCTTGTGCAGCAGGGCGCGGACGATCAGGCTCAGCACCCAGTGCTTGAGGACATCGGCATGGTTGCCGGCATGGAAGGCGTGACGGTAGCTCAGCATGAGGGTGGCAGGTAAAACGATGGCAGTATAGCAATGGCTTTCCGGCATCCCCTGGCCCCGGCCGGTCCGATCGTGTCGCCGCCGCTCGGGCTCTACATCCACATCCCCTGGTGCGTCCGCAAGTGCCCGTATTGCGACTTCAACTCGCACCGGGCCGAATCGGAACTGCCCGAGCGCGCCTACGTCGATGCCCTGCTGCGCGATCTGGAAACGGAGGCGGCCGCCATCGGCGAGCGGACCGTCGAGACCGTGTTCATCGGCGGCGGCACTCCGAGCCTGTTCAGCGCGGCGGGTATCGCGGATCTGCTGGCGGGCGTCAGGCGCCGGGTAGCCCTGGCGCCATCGGCCGAGGTGACGCTGGAGGCCAATCCCGGCACGGCCGAAAGCGACCGCTTCCGGGGATTTCGCCAGGCCGGCGTCAACCGGCTGTCGCTGGGCATCCAGAGCTTCGATGCCGCGCCGCTGCGGCGGCTCGGGCGCATCCACGGGCGCGAGGAGGCCCTGGCGGCGGTCGAGATGGCGCGGGCGGCGGGCTTTGCCGCGCTCAACCTGGATCTCATGTTCGGCCTGCCGGAGCAAGGCGAGGCGGAGGCGCTGGCCGACCTCCGTACCGCCATCGGGCTGGGACCGACGCACCTGTCCTTCTACCAGCTCACCCTGGAGCCCAATACCCTCTTCCACAAGTATCCGCCGCGCCTGCCCGAGGAGGAGGCCCTCTGGTCC
This sequence comes from Methyloparacoccus murrellii, assembly GCF_054657115.1. Taxonomy (NCBI): domain Bacteria; kingdom Pseudomonadati; phylum Pseudomonadota; class Gammaproteobacteria; order Methylococcales; family Methylococcaceae; genus Methyloparacoccus; species Methyloparacoccus murrellii. The sequence goes on from NZ_BAAHXD010000050.1 coordinate 11,243, forward strand.
CTGCAGCAGGCCTGCCAGGCGCTGCTGGCGCAGGCCGGTTTCCAGCAGTACGAGGTCTCCGCCTACGCCCGCGATGGCGCCTGTTGCCGGCACAACCTCAACTACTGGCGGTTCGGCGACTATCTCGGCATCGGCGCCGGCGCCCATGGCAAAATAACCGACATGCGCACCGGCGACGTCACCCGCACCACCCGAATCAGGCACCCGCTGCACTATCTGGCGGCCGCGGGCGATCCGGCCCGGCAGGGCACGCGCCAGCGGGTCGCGCCCGACCAGCTGCCGTTCGAATTCCTGATGAACGCCCTGCGCCTGCGCGAGGGGTTTGCCGAGCCGCTGTTCGCCGCGCGCACGGGGCTGCCGCTTGGCCGGCTGGAGCCACAGCTGACCGCCTGCCTCGACGAGGGCCTGCTGGAGCGCCAGGCCGGCAGGATTCGCTGCACGGCTACCGGCTTCAACTTCCTCGACAACGTCCTGCAGCGGTTCCTGCCCTGATGACCTGGCTGCGCCCCCATCCCGCCGGAGCCGCCACACCCGTGGCGTCCCCGCCAGCCGCCGTCGTCCGCCCCGATCTCGACGAGCTGATCGCCCTGAGCCATCCGGCCTCCGGGATCGCCCTGGCCCGCCCGACCGCCCGGGCGCTGCAAAGCGGCCAGTACCTGTCCCGCTTCAAGGGCCGGGGCATGGAGTTCGACGAAGCACGCCTGTACATGCCCGGCGACGACGTGCGCAATCTCGACTGGCGCGTCACCGCCCGGACCGGCCGGGCGCACACCAAGCTGTTCCGCGAGGAGCGCGAGCGCCCTGTGTTCCTCAGCGTCGATTACCGGGCCAGCATGTTCTTCGCCACCCGCGGCATGTACAAGTCGGCGATGGCCGCCCGGCTGGCCGCCCTGGTCGCCTGGAGCGCCCGTCGGCACGACGACCGCATCGGTGGCCAGGTGTTCTCGGAGGCCGGCAGCATCGAGCTGCGGCCTGAGCACGGCCAGGCGGCCGTGCTCAGGCTGCTCAAGGTGCTGGTGGACCGGGCCCAGGCCGGCGCCGCCGCTACCGATGGTGACCCGGTCCGAGCCCTGGAGGATGCCCTGCTGCATCTGCCCCGCCACGCCCGGCCCGGCAGCCTGGTGTTCATCTTCAGCGATTTTCGCGGGCTCAATGCCGCTGGCGAGGCGGCGCTGAGTCGCCTGTCCCGGCATTGCGACGGCGTGCTGGTGATGATTCACGATCCCCTGGAGCGGCACCTGCCGCCCGGCCGCCGCCGCTACGGCGACGGAACCCGGGAATGGGTGATCGATGCCGACCGGGCCGCCATCGCCGAGTGGGAGCGGCGCTTCCTGACGCGTCAGGCGCAGGTCCGCACGCTGGCACGCCGCCACGGCCTGCGCTTCGTCGACTGCGGAACGGCCGAATCGCCCCTGGCGGTGCTTCAGCGCGGCGCTCACCGCACCCTGCGCCATGCCTGAGCCGGCGAACATCGAGCAGCTGCCGCTGCGCGACATTCATCTGCCCGAGCCGATCGGCTGGTGGCCGCCGGCCCCCGGCTGGTGGGGGCTTGCGGTTCTGGTGCTGGCCTTGATGGCGGGGCTGGCGCTGTGGTGGCGGCGCCGTCGCCGCCGGCCCGGCCCGGTGCAGATCGCCCTCGCCAACATCGCCCGGCTGGAGGCCGACGCCACCCTGTCGCCGGTGCAGAAGGCCCAGGCGCTGTCCATCCTCATGCGCCGCGTGGCCCTGAGCCTCTATCCCCGCGAGACGGTAGCGGGGCTGTCCGGAGAGGACTGGTTGCGATGGCTGGACGAGGTCGGGCCGCGGCCGCTCTTCAGCGAGGGTCACGGGCGCGGTCTGGTCAGCATGCCGTATGCCCCCGACCCGGCAGGACAGCTGGAGGCGCTGCTGGCGCATTGCCGCACCTGGCTGACGGCCCTGGCGGAGAGGCCTGGCCGCACTCCGTCGTAATGTCTGCCGCATTCCGGATCGTTGCCGATCATCGCCGGGACGCCGGCCGGCAGCCGCAGGTCTCGCTGGTCGTGCCGGTCTTCAATGTCGAACCCTACCTGGCCGAATGCCTGGCATCGATCGCCGACAATGCCGGTGCGATCGATCTCGAGCTGATCGTCATCGACGACGGCTCCACCGATGGCTCGCTGGCGCTGGCGCATGCCTTCCTGCAGGCCGAACGCCGCCTCCCGGCCGTCCTGATCCAGCAGGCCAACCAGGGGCTGTCCGCGGTGCGGAACCTGGGCGCCACGCTGGCCAGCGGACGTTACCTCGGCTTTCTGGACAGCGACGACCGCCTTGCTGCCGGTGCCCTGGGCAGTCTGCTGCGGCTGGCGGAGGCCAGCGGCAGCGACGTGGTCCTGGGCCGGACGCTGGTGTTCGACTCGGCGAGCCAGGCCACCTGCCCGTTCTACGACGCAGCCATCTGGCAGGGCCTGCTGTCCGGTCGGGCCACGCGCGTCACCGATGCCCGGCAAAGCCCCCGACTGCTGTCGCTGGAGCCCAACGTCAATTACCGGCTGATTCGGCGGACGTTCTACCATGAGCAGGCCCTGGAGTTTCCGCGCGGGCTGTATTTCGAGGATCCGCCCGTTCACTTCGGCATGCTGCTGGGGGCACGCCGGATCGCCCTGGCCGATCGGGTCTATTACCACTATCGCGTCAACCGGGAGGGCAAGATCACCGAGGCGCGCAGCCTGAGGCGCTTCGACGCCCTGCGCGTGGCGGCGCTGGCGCTCGATGCGCTCCGGGCACGTTCCGTGGCGCCCTCGCAGGGTGGCGCCGCCCTGCGGGTCCTGTTGCGCATGGCCTGGGGCTGCGGGGTGAGAACGCCGCCAGCCGCCCGCCGGGCGTTCTTTGCCGAGGCCTGCGGGCTGTTCCGCTCATCCGTGCCCGGGTCCTGGCTGGCGGCCTATCGGCGACAGCAGGGCTGGGATCCCAAGCATCTGCTGCTGGCTGGGCTGTTCGCGTCCGGTTCCGTGAACCTGCTGACCCGGCTGGCGCAGCTGGCGGATGGCAATCGCCCGGGCTCTCTGCGCGGCGTCGTGCGGCGGATCGCCGGGGGATGACCGGGAAAGCTGCGATAATGCCGGCTGCGTCGCACTGAGCCCCGTTGCGGCGCTTCCGGTATCGACTTCGAGGGAGGTGAGTGTGAATCTGGGTGTCGTGGGCGCCGGTTTTTCGGGTGCCGTCATTGCCAATCAGCTGGCCGAGCAGGGGCATCAGGTCACCGTCATGGATGTTCGCCCGCATGTGGCGGGCAACTGCCACAGCGAGCGCGACGCCGAGTCGGGCGTGATGGTGCATGTCTACGGGCCGCACATCTTCCACACCGACAACAAGCGGGTCTGGCAGTTCATCAACCGCTTCGCCACCTTCGAGCCCTATGTCAACCGGGTCAAGGCCACCACCGGAGGCCGGGTCTTCTCGCTGCCGATCAACCTGCTCACCATCAACCAGTTCTTCGGCAAGACCTTCAACCCGGCGCAGGCCGCGGCTTTCATCGCCGCCGCCGGCGACAGCCGCATCCACGATCCGCAGACCTTCGAGGAGCAGGCCCTGCGCTTCATCGGCCGGGAGCTGTACGAGGCCTTCTTCAGGACCTACACCGTCAAGCAATGGGGCGTTGCCCCCGCGGACTTGCCGGCCAGCATCCTCAAGCGCCTGCCGGTGCGCTTCAATTACGACGACAACTATTTCGCCCATCGCTACCAGGGCATGCCGCGGGACGGCTATACCGCCATCGTCCGGCAGTGGCTGGCGCATCCGAATATCCGCGTCCAGCTGGACCGCAGCTTCCGGCGCGCCGAGGCCGGCTCGTTCGATCATGTGTTCTACAGCGGTCCCATCGACGCCTGGTTCGACCACGCCGAGGGCCGGCTGGGATACCGGACGCTGGACTTCGAGCCGATTCGGGCGGAGGGGGATTTCCAGGGGTGCGCGGTCATGAATTATTGCGATGACAGCGTGCCCTGGACCCGCATCAGCGAGCACAAGCATTTCGCCCCCTGGGAGCAGCACGAGAAGACGCTGTGCTTCCGGGAATACAGCCGTGCCTGCGGGGCTGACGACATTCCCTACTACCCGATCCGGCTGGTGGCGGAAAAGGCCTTGCTGGCGCGCTATGTCGACCGGGCCAGGGCGGAGACCGGCGTGACCTTCGTTGGTCGCCTGGGCACCTATCGCTACCTCGACATGGATGTGACCATCGGCGAAGCCCTGGAGACCGTGGACTGTTTCCGGGAGGCCTGCCTTGCCGGCCAGCCCATGCCGGCCTTCGTGAAGGACCCGCTGGGCGCATGAGCGCCGCCATGCCCGCGCCGGGCCGGCCGGATGGCTGGCGGGTGGCGGCCGTCATCGTGACCTATCAGCGGCCGGAGGAACTGCGGCTGGTCGTCGACGCCCTTGAGGCGCAGACACGGCGGCCGGATCATCTGATCGTCTTCGACAATGGCGGGACGATCCGGGCGGACCGCAGCCTCAAGGGCAGCGAACTGCCGATGGAGATCATCCTCAGCCCGTCCAACGTCGGCGGCGCGGGCGGTTTCTCGCGCGGGCTGGAGCGGGCCCTGGCCTGGCAGGCGGACTGGATCTGGCTGCTGGACGACGATGCGATTCCATGGCCCGACGCGCTGGCGAACCTGATCGGGGCCCTGCCCGGGCTGCCCGACCGAACCGGTGGCGTCGGTGTCGCGGTGCGCGAATACGGCCGCTGGGCGGTTCGTCACCGCCGGCGGTTCTGCTCCTGGGCCGGCTGGGAGTGGCCCCTGGCGCGGGCGCGGTATCGGCAGGTACGGGCGGAAATCGATACCGCCTCCTTCGTCGGCTTCCTGGTTGCGGCCGAGGCGGCGCGGGCGGTTGCGCTGCCGGATGCCGATCTGTTCATGGCCTTCGACGACACCGACTATTCGCTCCGGCTGCGCCGGGCCGGGTGGCGGCTGTGGCTGATTCCCGGCGCCGTCGTCGACCATTTGCGCAGCCCCGAATCCCGCCTGCACAGCTCCAGGCTGGGCAGCAAGCACTACTACAACATCCGCAACCGCCTGCTCGTCCGGCGCCGGTACGCGCGATGCGCGGCGCTGGTCGCCATCGATGGCGTGTTGTACGGCCTGCTGATGTGGCTGGTGACGGGAGGCTGGCGCAGTCTCGCGTCGACCCGCCTGCTGGTGCGGGCGCTCCGCGATGGCCTGTCGGGCCGGGCGGGCAGGCTCGCGTGACGGCATGAGCGACGGGGCGGTTTTTGCCCGGCCGCGCGGCGCCGCGATCATCCGTACCCAGGCCCGGCGGCTGGACGGGCTTGCCGAGGCGCTGGATTCGGTGGCGCGGCAAGCGCTGCCGGTGACGGCTTTCGTGGTGGTGCACGGTAGCGTGGTGGAGCTTGAGAGCGCCAGGGAGCGGGTCCGTGGCTGCCATCCCGATATCCGCTTCCTCCAGGCGCCCGATACCGGGCGGCATCGGGGCTATCCGCTGAATCAGGCGCTCCGGGCTGTCCATGCGAGCGATGTGCCCTTCGATTTCCTGTTCTTTCTCGACGACGACGATATCGTCTACCCGGCATTCGCGGCGACGCTCTGGGATGCCCTGTGCCACCGGTCCGCGGATGTGGCCTATGCCGCCAGCAATCGCCGGGTGCCGGGCCAGGATGCCGGGCCAGCCTATGCGCCCCTGCCCGTCAGCTGCCTGCTGTTTGAAAACTTCATCCCCATCAATGCCTACGTCGTGCGGATGGACGCCGTCCGCGCCCTGCGGCCCTGCTTCGACGAAACGCTGGAGGTGCTGGAGGACTGGAATTTCCTGCATCGCCTGCTTGCGCTGGGCCTGCGGTTCGAGCCGGTCTTCGAGACATTGTCGGAATTCCGCCTGACCGGTGATGGCAATACGCCGGACAAGCGCGACCAGGCCATGTGGGATCGGTCCTGGGATGGGGTGCAGGCTTTCCTCAAGCGTTTCTGGCGGGACGCCGATCCCGGGCGCTACCTGGCCTGCATGGCCGCGTTTGATTACCGTCGCCGGGGGGCCTTGAGCGCCGCCGAGACGCGCATGGTGCGGGAAACGGAGGCCTTGCTGTCCCGGCGCCTGCGCGAGGTCGCATCCTGATCCGCCGGGTTTTGGCAACAACTGCGCCAAGTGGGCTGCCGCCGCAATATGACATTACCATTACAATGCCCCGGCCGTCCCGCTTCCGGAATACCCCTTCGCGCACATGTCCGATGACCTGACCCGTCCTGGCGCTCCTCCCGGCGCCGAGCTTGCCAGCTGCCGGCGCCGGTGTGCGGACCTGGAGGCCCAGCTGCACCAGGCTCGCCGCGAGCGGGAAAACCTCCGCCGGGACTTGCAGGCCCGGCTGTTGCAGGTCAGGCTGGCATCGGAGCACCGACTGGCGGCGGCAGGCGCCGCGACAGAGCGGGCGATGGCCGACAGGGAGGCCGAGCACCGGCAGGCACTCCTGGCCTGCGAACAGGAGCGGGATGCCTACCTGCAGGCGCATGAAATCCTGCGGGTGACGGCTGAGGAACGGCAGGCTCAGGTGCAGTCCTTGACCGATAGGCTGGCCGCCCTCGGGACGACCTGCGCCGAGCAAGCCCGGGAACATGCCCGGCAGGTGGCGGCGGCCCTGGCCGCCCGGCGGGAGCTGGAGGAACGCCTGGCCGAGCAGGAACGGCATCGCAGGGAACGCGAGCAGGAGCTTCGCGGCGTCTATGCTTCGCTCAGCTGGCGGCTGACGGCTCCGCTGCGGGGCATGATGCGGATCGTCCTGCGGCGGCATTCCGCCGCATGAGCGCACCGGCCGCAGCCGCCTGGCGCGGTGGCTCCTGGCCGGTGCCGGGCATGTCCTCGCCATCCTCCCTGAACGGCGCGCTGGCGCGACTGTTCGACGCCGACTGGTATTGCCGGCAATACCCCGACGTCGCCTCTTCCGGGAGTGATCCGCTGCGGCATTATCTCGAGCATGGCGCCTGGGAGATGGCGAACCCCAATCCCCTGTTCGACAGCGCCTGGTATCTGCGCACCGTCCCGGAAGCGGCCCGGGCGGGACTCAATCCCCTGGTGCATTATGTCCAGGCGGGGGCGGCGGAGCACCGCGATCCGCACCCGCTGTTCGATACCCGAACCTATCTGGATGTCGCCGGACGCTTGCCGAACCATGTCACGCCCCTGGAGCTGTTCCTGTCGACGGGGCGGGATTTTTGCGCAGGCGCCTATCGCAGTCTCGACATGCTGGAGACGGTACAGCAGCACTTTCTCCGGCAGGTGCGGGTGGAGCTGATTGCCGACCGGCGTGCCGGTCCGGCCGGCTGGGCTGTCTTTCTGCAATGCGGCCGGTCCTTCCTCCATCGCCGCTGGCTGTCGCCGGGGGGGCGCAGACCCTGGCATGTGATAGCGAATTTTTACGACGACACCTACAATCAGGCGGATTGGGCGGACGTGGTGCTGGCGCAGAGTCTGGGGACGAAGTTTTCGGCGATCCACCGTCTGCTCGAGGACCGGCCGGGATTCCTGGAGCAGTACGACTACATCCTTTACCTGGATGATGACGTCCTGATCACGGAGGAGGCCATCACCCGCCTGTTCCGGCTGGCGGAGACATTGCAGCTGCAGCTGGCGCAGCCCGCGTTGACGCAGGACTCGGTCAGCGCGTGGGAGGTGCTGAAGCAGCAATCGGGTTCCCTGGGACGCTACTTGAATGCCGTTGAAATCATGATGCCCCTGATCAAGCGCGAGGCGCTCCTGGCCTGCGCCTTCCTGTTCCCCCGCAGCATCAGCGGCTGGGGTCTGGATTTCGCGCTCGGCGGACTGGTGCGGCGGCTGTTCGGACCCCGGCGGATCGCGGTCGTCGATGCGTTAACGGCCGCCCACCGGAAGCCGGTCGACACCTGCCAGGGTGCCTATTACCGCATGCTCAAGAACCATGGGCTGAGTGCCTTGGTCGAGGAGCGGGCAAACGGGCTCCGCTATGGGTTTCATGGACCTATTGCAGAGATAAGCGATTGATCGGGTCTGCGCCGCTCTGAGTAACAAGCGGTTCAGCGTTGGTCGATAAGTTCGATTGATCAGGTTAAACATGCACCTTGAATACGAAGCTGAATTTGATTCCCGAGCGCAGAGCCGGGACGTACCACCAGATGTGTCGCTGATTGTTCCCGCCTATAATGTTGCTCATTATGTTGAGGAGTGTTTGACCTCCGCCTTTGCTGCGCTGCACGGCATCTTGGCGGAGGTGATCATCGTCAATGATGGGTCAACCGATGGCACACACGATGTCATCATGTCTGTTCTGGCCCGGAACTGGCCTTGCGAACTGCTGTATATCAAACAGAAAAATGCCGGGGTGTCGGCGGCTCGAAACCTCGGTCTGAATCTTGCCCAAGGCGAGTATATTGGTTTTCTGGATAGCGATGATCTGCTAATGGCGGGGGTCGTCAAGGATGCAGTGGATTTTGCTCGGCATAATGCCTGCGATGTGGTTATGGGGCGGACCCTGGTGTTTGATTCCAAGACACATGATGTTTATCCGTTTTACGACGACTGGGCGTGGGACCGACTGCTTGACGGCAGTGTCAGCAAGGTGGTGTCCAGATATGGAAATGCCGACCTGTTCTATTTGGAGCCAAATCCAAACTATCGGCTCATCAGTCGCAAGCTGTTCGAGAGCGGGAGGTTGAGGTTTCCCGAGGGACGATTCTTCGAGGATCCGCCGGTTCATTACGAAATGCTGGCAAGTTCTGCCCGTGTGGGCCTGCTGGACATCCCCTATTACTGGTATCGGGTGGCGCGTCCGGGCAAGACCACAGCCGACCGCAGCCGAAAGCGGTTTGATATCCTTGCCGTTGCGGCCGAGACTATCGAGAAGCTTGCCTCTGCCGAGCTGACGGACCGGGAGGGCGCGGCGGTACTCTACGGACTCATCCGCATTGCCTGGTGGTGCGGCACCATGCTGCCATCGGATCTCCGCCATGAGTTCTATGGAAAGGCCTGCGAGATTTTCTCCAGCATGCCACCCAGTGCTTGGGTCGTGGCTTATCCTGCACAAAAACTTCCCGAAGATATCTATTACCTGATTGGCAGCGCACTGCTTTCCGGTGACAGGTCGAGATTGATTGGTCTGGCTGCGGGCAGAAAGGACCCCGTGCGCTCGGCTTATCTGCTGTTGAGGGCCGGGAGGCTTGATCTGCTTATGGCTCGTGCCAAACGAATTCTTGTCAACTTTATTGATCGTCGACAATTATCGGGATTGATCTCATGGGGGCGATAAATAATTATCTCCAGCGCGTTCTGTCTGGGCTGTCATCCAGAACGCCAGAAAAGATGATTACGGATGATCTGTGGCGAATCCGCCATCATTGGTTAGGGCCCGGCGCTTTTGTCGGGGCGCCCGACACCAGCATGCTCAGTTTTGGGGGACGTTCAGGGTTGTATGCCCTGGTGCGGGCGTATCGTAACCCTTCCGAGACGATTCATGTCGTCGAGCGAGATCTGGCCCTGAGGCTGGCAATTGCCGAATCCATTACCATGCTGGGTCTTCAGAACGTCAGACTTCATGCATCCTGCCTGGATGTTCTGGCATTACCTGAGTTGGATAAGGGCCCCGTGGGGGTTGTTCACTTCGACAGGAAATATTTCGATCGCGAACTTTTGACGACGCTTGCCGCCAGGACTGGTTTTGATTACCTGGCGGGAGAATTTTCCGAGGCTAAGGCGAATGTTTTGTGGGTTCACCGCCTGAGTCGCCAAGTTGCAAAAAACTTCCATTGGCGTATCACCGGGCAGTCTGGCGTGATCGCGGGATGCCGCTTTGCCGGTCCCGACGTATCGGTGGTGGTACCCGCCTATGGGGTCGAGGCTTGCCTGGACCAGTGCCTGGAAAGTCTGGTTACGCAAACCCTCGACGCGATGGAGATCATTGTGGTCGATGATGGCGCCAGGGATCGTTCTGGAAAGATCGCCGACGAGTGGGCAAGGCGGGATGCTCGCATCAAGGTTCTGCATCAAGAAAATGCTGGGTGCGCCACTTCCCGTTCGAATGGCATGAGGGCTGCTGGTGGGCTCTTTATCGGTTTCCTGGATGGAGACGATTGGGTCGACCCGCCGATGTATCAGGCGCTGGCGGAGTCGGCGATTCGGTTTAGCAGCGATATAGCACAATGCGGTTTTCGGCATGTCTACCAAGTGGATAACACGCGGGAAGATGAGCGGGAGCATTTCCAGCTGTCCCATGCGCTCTCGCCGGGCGAAGGTCTGGTGGCGAACCCCAAGGCATTGATACCCCTGAAGCCTTCGATCTGGCGTCGAATATACCGGCGGGATTTTCTTGAAGAAAACGGGTTGGACTTCGCCAGAAACTTGCGGCGATTCGACGACACCCCGTTTCATTTCATGACCCTGGCGCTGGCGCAGCGGTTATCGGTTGTGCATGGATGCTATTACAATTACCGCCAGCAACGTCCTGGGCAGGATATCGGTGTCGCCGATGAGCGACTTTACGTGCATTTTCCAATTTTTCAGATATTGAAGGAGTTTGTGCGGCAACATCATTCCCGGGAACTGGAGGAGGCGCTTTTCAAGACTCAGGTAGCCTCGCATTATTGGGCAGCGAGTGTCATTGAACCCCGACTGCACAATACCTATACGAATGCCGCCAGATACGACCTTTTTGGGGACAATGTGTCCTTGCCGCCGGGCATCTTGCTGAAGTCCACCCGCTCTCTGGGGCGAGGTCGATCGTTGTGGGCAAGAGCCATGCGCTATCGGTCCGATGCTGGCAAGGATGCCTGGATGTCCGTCAAGGATTACGCCAACTAGCCTGGCCGTGTTTATCAAGCCCAAAAGCAGGCTTTCGCTTGCTAGGTGACGTGGTAATAGATCAAGCAATCCCCCTGCCATGCTAGGCCCCAAAACACCGTAAGCCTTGGCTTGGGTTGATCTTCTGATGTCCAGCCTGTTGGGATGAGGGGGTCATGCTGACATTTCCGGAAATGCAACACATGGCCAATAGCCTTGGTAAAGAAGGTGTTCAGGCATCATGCGAAGTCATCCTGGATAGCCGCTCAATCGTCAAGCGTGCTGATCCTGACGTCTCGCTGATCATCCCAGTATATAATGTCAGAGATTATGTTGACGAATGCCTTTTGAGTGTGCTGTCGAACTGTCACATGATATCTCTCGAGATCATCATCATTGATGATGGTTCTACCGATGATTCAGCCGTCGAAATCTCCAGCTTGCTGCGGGGCAGACAGGACGTCCAGGCTCTCTTTATTCGGCAGGATAACCAAGGGCTTTCTGCGGTCAGAAATCTTGGTGCCAAGCTCGCGAGAGGGAGGTATCTCGCTTTCCTGGATAGCGACGACTTTCAGATGGCGGGCTCGCTATGCAAACTGTATGGCTTTGCGCAACGGCAGGCCTGCGAAGTGGTTCTCGCGAGGAGCTTGGTTTACGACGCCAAGACCCAGCATGCGTTTCCCTTTTACGACCAATGGGTCTGGGACCGCCTGTTGGGCAGGGCACAGGTCCGGGTGATATCGCGACTTGAAGAACCCAACTTGTTCCTGTTGGAGCCCAACGCGAACTATCGCCTGATTCGGCGGGATTTCTTTCATTCGCATCGTCTATGTTTTCCTGCAGGGCGTCTGTTCGAGGACCAGCCCGTGCATCTGAGGATGTTGGCACTGGCCAGCAGGATCGGCTTGATCGCTGATTTTCATTATATCTATCGTGTCAATCGACCGGGTAAAATCACGACCCAGCGTGGCAATACCCGGTTCGATGCACTTGAAGTAGCGCTTGAATCTCTCCAATCCATGCGGGACTTGAATCCTCCCGCAGCCATCGGTGCTGCGGTTCTCTATTCTTTGATACGTGCAATTTGGTGGTGCGGGGGCATGACGTTTCCCGGGCAGCGCCATGACTTTTTTTCCAAAGCCAGCCAGATTGTGCGGGACAATGTGCCGGAGGACTGGCTGAATGATTACTGGATGCTGGAGTGCCCGGATAGTCCAAGCCAAAGGCCGGTGGTTGATGCTTTGATGCGGGCGGATGTGCAGAAACTGGTAGGTTTATCTGCGGGCATGGCCTAGTTCTCGGGCTTTCTGAACCATGATCATCTCTGCATTCCATCGTATTTTAGGCGCTAGCCGGCAGGATGGGTTCGACATCTCGCCATGAGAGCGCAAGACCTCGTCGGCTATCTTTCTGTGCTGACGCCTCAGCATCTTCTTGAGGACGACAAATGGCGCCTGTCACATTTTTTTTATGGGCTTCATGCCGAGTGCAATACGCATGAAGGAGCGTCGCTAATTTTCGGTGGCAAGTCGGGATTGTTGCCGCTGCGTTGGGCTATCAATGATCCCAGGTACCCCGTCCATGTTGTCGAGCGGGACAGGTTTCTGCGCGAGGTCATCGGTGAGTCGGCTCAATCTTTGGGTGTCAACAACCTGATCCTGCATGCTTCCAGTGATGCCTGCATGGCTAGCCTGGGTGACGAATCCAGGGTCTTGGGCAAAGTATGGGTCGACTGGAAGTACTTTTCGGCCAGCCTTGTCGAGGCTCTGGTCACCGGCTTTCGGATCGGCTATCTGGCGGGTGAGTTCGATGAATGGCTCGCCAATCCGCTCTGGCTGCATCGAGGTAGCCGGGAAGCTGCCCGGCAGTTCTACTGGCACAATGCCACGGTCGCGCTCCCGATGTCCGGACGCCAGGAAAGGGGACCTGATGTCACCCTCATCGTGCCCCTCCCTGTCCAGCAGGTGCCGGATGAGATTTATCGTTCGCTGGCAATTCTTCTGGCGCAATCGCTGATCCATGTCGAGCTTCTTCTGGTCATGCCGGCGGAATGCGATCCCGAGAGCGGCCTGTGGCTTGGACCTTTACGGGACATCCAGGATGATCGTATACGGGTGCTGCGGGCGCCCGCATGGTCCATGGCTGAGGCGCGTACCTTTGGTTTGCGCGAGGCCTCCGGACTTTTTGTTGCCTTTGCCGACGCAGCGCAGGGTGGCCTTGAACCTTCAATGCTCGGGGGGTTGCTCGAATCCGCCGTCCGCTTCAACAGCGATATTGCCTTCTGCCGTCATCCGTCGGGATCGTCAATAACCGCCGCAGAGCTAAACCCTCAGACAGGCTCGGCAACCGGGCTTCTGGTCGAACCACGCGCGCTACTGGGCTGTCCGCCTCTACTCGACGCATGTCTGTTTCGGCGGCGGTTCCTCCAGGAGCATGGTCTGTCATTTCCCGCCGAGGCAGGGCAGTTTCACGATGTTGCGTTCCGTTTCATGGCTCACGCCCTGTCTGAACGGACCTCCGTACTGTCCTGCGCCCATGGCACTGCTGGTTGTCAGGCAAGATCGGTTGAGGATTCCGCGCACGATGAATCCAGCCTTGAGCGAGACCTTTGCGCGGTCGACGCCGTATTGCGTGACTTCGTTTGCCGGCATTACGAGCCTTCCCTCGAAAAGGCCCTGTTCCTTAACCGGGGGTATCGGTATCGTCAGATGCTGGCGGATACGCCACACGATGGAGCGCGGCGGGACATGCGTCGCCGCATGGATCAGGCCATATTATTACAACAGGCGATCCTCTACGCGCATGTGGCTCAAGTCGATGAGGCTCTCGTGGAGTGGGTTAGGTCAGAATTTATCACCATGGAGGCGGGTGAATATGATGGTTTTTCTGATGCTTTAGGGGGGGGCTTGCAGATTT
>NZ_BAAHXD010000051.1:0-23097 GCF_054657115.1 Methyloparacoccus murrellii
CTAGAGCATCTTGGGTCACTGGATGCCGGTTTCCAGTTCATCGAGAAGTCCCTGGAGCTCCTGAAGCCGGGCGGCATAGCCGTCCATACAACTGAATATAACGTGTCTTCCAATGCCGATACGGTGGCCGTGGGTGATAACGTCATCTATCGCAGAAGCGATATTGAGGATTTATATGAAAAACTGTCCGGGACAGCTTACAGGATGGCGGAGCCTGACTTTGATTGCGGTAACAGTCAGCAGGATTTCGAGCCTGATCTTCCCCCATATTTCCAGGGTGACAAATACCACATAAAACTCCTCATGGATGGCTTTGTGGCAACATCATATCTGTTGATTATCGAAAGACCGCCAGAACAATAAATATTATATTTAGTCATGCGGCGGAAATTCTGTTGACTTAGCCCATCTCTTCAAGATACTTTCCATATTGTTGTGCCTGGCAGCAAGACAGCTTTTTTCATACATCATGACAACTGCAATCATCACCGGTATTACCGGCCAAGATGGTGCATATCTGGCACAGTTACTGCTCGACAAAGGTTACACGGTCTATGGTACCTATCGCCGCAGCAGTTCTGTCAATTTCTGGCGGATCGAGGAGCTTGGCATGCGGCATCACCCGCATCTGCATCTGGTGGAATATGACCTGACGGACCTGGGAACCAGTATTGCGCTGGTGCAGCGCGTGCGACCCCGGGAAATCTATAACCTTGCCGCGCAGAGTTTCGTCCGGGTGTCGTTTGAACAGCCTGGCACCACCACGCAGATCACCGGGATTGGGGCACTGCATCTGCTGGAGGCCATCCGACTGGTCGACCCTGGCATTCGCTTCTATCAGGCCAGCACGTCCGAGATGTTCGGCAAGGTGCAGGCTATCCCCCAGAAAGAGGACACACCGTTCTATCCCCGCAGTCCTTATGGGGTTGCCAAGCTATATGCGCACTGGATGACGGTGAATTACCGCGAGAGTTACGGCATCTTCGCCTGCAGCGGCATTCTTTTTAATCACGAAAGCCCGTTGCGAGGACGCGAGTTTGTTACCCGGAAAATTACCGACAGCGTGGCCAAACTCACGCTGGGTCGGATCGACTGTCTGGAACTTGGCAATCTGGATGCCAGGCGGGACTGGGGGTTTGCCAAGGAATACGTTGAAGGGGTATGGCAAATGCTGCAGAAAGATATCCCGGATACCTATGTGCTGGCAACAAATCGTGCCGAGACTGTGCGCGACTTCGTGCGTCTGGCATTCAAGGTTGTGGGTGCGGAGCTGGAGTTTTCTGGCCGGAATGAGCAGGAAATCGGCGTGATTCACTCTGTGTCCGAAGAGGTGCCGTTGCCAGGCGAGAGGAGATTGCGTGCTGGCCAGGTAGTCGTACGGGTAAATCCGGATTTTTACCGTCCCGCGGAGGTGGATGTTCTCATTGGTGATCCGTCGTATGCCAGGGACAGGCTGGGCTGGAAGCCGAAGACCACGCTGGAGGCACTGTGCCAGATGATGGTGGAGGCCGATCTCCGTCGCAATCGGCAGGGCTTCAGTTTTTGATGCTCTCGCCATGAAGATTCTGCTGACGGGGGCTTGCGGATTCACCGGCCGGCATTTCCGGGAGTCGGCCGAGCGGCAAGGGCATGAAGTCGTTTCACCTGTCTTCGAGTTGCGGGATCCGGCTGCCATTGCGCGAGAACTGGCTGCCATCGACTATACCCATGTCGTCCACCTGGCAGCCATCAGTTTTACCGGGCATGCCGACCCGGAATCCCTCTATCAAGTCAATTTGCTGGGCACCCTGCATCTGCTGGAGGCATTGCTTTCGCGCGGGGTATCCGTGGAACGCATCTTGCTGGCCAGCAGCGCCAACATCTACGGCAACGCAAGCGTCCCGGTCATCGATGAGACGATCTGTCCTGCCCCCATCAACCATTACGCGACCAGCAAGCTGGCGATGGAGCACATGGCGCGGGCTTATGCCAACCGGTTGCCCATCGTGTTCGTCAGGCCGTTCAATTACACCGGAAGAGGCCAGGATTCCGCCTTTATCGTACCCAAGCTTGTGGAATGTTTTCGTGCCAGGGCCAGCGCCGTGGAGGTGGGAAATCTGGAGGTCGAGCGCGAATTCAACGATGTAAGAATGGTATGCGAGGCCTATCTCAGATTGTTGGTATCTGCAGATATCGGCTGTACCTACAACATCTGCTCCGGCAAGGGTTATGCCCTGCGTGACGTGCTTGAGCAGTTGGGGACATTGTCCGCCCATCGCCCAGCAATACGCGTCACGCCGAAATTCGTGCGATCCCAGGAAGTCCACCGGCTGGTTGGCGATCCATCCCGCCTGCAATCGGCCATAGGTGCATTACCGGAATATCCATTGTCGGCGACCCTGCAATGGATGCTGGATGCAGAACCCTCCCGGAACACCCACCGAATGCCAGCGACAACAGGGCAGCATGTCAAGCTTTGATATCATTCTCGATGCCGACGCCATCCAGGCACCCCTGACGGGGATCGGGCGCTATGCCTACGAATTGGCCAAGGGCTTGCGGAAACATCCGGCGGTCGGTCATCTCAGGTTGCTGCGCCGGTACCGCTGGATAGCCCATGAAACCACCTTGGTTGAGACGGTACCGCTGGCTGCCCAGCAGCGGACGGCGGATGCCGAAACCGGCTGGACATCCGTCCTCAGGGCAACCCGACGCACGGTTGGCCGGACCCTGTCACCCGGCATCAAGTATCTGAAGGCGAGGCGATACCGGAACTATATCTATCATTCGCCAAACTATGCCCTGCCGCCGTTTCCTGGTTTGCGGGTCAGCACCATCCATGATCTGTCGGTTATCCGTTTCCCCGAGTTCCATCCAAGGGAACGGGTCAATCATCTGTTGCGCCTGTTTCCCAAGATCCTGCGGCGCTGCGATCTGGTGCTGACGGATTCGGAATTCTCGCGCCAGGAAATACTGGAAGCCTTCCGGTTGCCTGAGGACCGCGTGAAAACCGTCTACCTGGGGGTGGATCCGGCTTATTATCCGCGTCTCCATGAGCCACTGGCAGCCCGGCTTGGTGCCTACGGCTTGCAGCCAGGCCGTTACCTGCTGTCCGTCGGCACAATCGAACCGCGGAAAAACCTGCTGGGGCTGATCCAGGCCTACGAGGCCTTGCCGGACGCCATCAAGCGGGAATACCCGCTGGTGCTGGTCGGAAACCCGGGCTGGCACAGCCAGGAGATACATGCCAGGATGCGTGCCGGCCAGTCGGCAGGTTGGCTGATCTACCTCAATTATGTCCGGGAAGCCGACTTGCCCGTGATCTATGCAGGTGCGCGATTGTTTGTCTGTGTATCCCTGTATGAAGGGTTTGGCCTGCCGGTCTTGGAGGCAATGGCCACCGGTATTCCCGTGATCTGTTCGAATCTCGCCTCCTTGCCGGAGGTGGGGGGACAGGCGGCGTGCCTGGTCGACCCGCTCTGTCAGGAGGAGATCACCGCGGCCATGTCGCTGTTGCTTTCCGATACGCGACGGCATGCCGCCCTGGCTGAACGTGGCCCGATTCAGGCAAGCCGGTTTGGCTGGGATAAAACGGTTGCCAACACCCTGGATGCCTATCGTTGCCTGTACTGAGCAACCGGGAACCCACGCCACGGGCGTGATTGTCCCTGCCGCGGGAGCACGGCTTCAAGCCGGCTTCCGTGCCGTCCTCCTACGCCTGCCCTCCGGTGCCCCGGGCTTGTCCGGCCCCATCCAGCGCGGCTTGCCATCTGGCCTGAGTTCGAGCGTGGCGTCGAAGAATCCGGCAGGTTCTTGACGGTCGGAGAAGACGACCGGCGTTATGCCGCGCCGGCGCAGCAGCTTGAGAATGGCCAGCAGCTTGTCCGGCGGCAGCGAGGACCCCGGACGGTCGAGGAACACGAACCGGGGCCGGTTGGCCAGGACACGGGCCATGACCAGCAACTGCTGTTCTGCCAGCGAGAGCACGCTGTCCCAGTCCTGTACCTGCTCGAAGCCACCGAATTTCTCGGGCAGCTTGCCCAGCCCGACCACGCGCAGGCAGGCGTGAATGGCGTCCACGGGCGGGCACAGCTCGCGCGGACGCAATTCCGGCAGCCGTCTCCGGTCGGTGCCGGTCTCCGGGTGCGGCTTCAGGAACATCTCGCGCAGCGTACCGGGCGCCAGGTACGGGCGCTCGGTGACGAACAGGATGTGCTCCAGCGGCGGCCGCACCAGGGTGCCTTCGGCAATCGGCCAGAGCCCGGCGGTGGCCTGAAACAGGGCCAGGCGGGCCGTTTCCTCGGGACCGTGGACGAGGACCACCTGACCGGCCGGTATGTCGGCCGTCAGGTTCTCGATCAGTGCCCGGTCTCCCTGGCGCGACAGCAACCTGACATTGGCGTAGCTGACGTGGTCGCGGTCACGCCACTGTTCGGTCTGTGCCTGGCTCATGGCAACCTCGCCGGTTTCGTCGCGCAGCGCCGTGTCGGCCAGCAAGCCGATGCGGCGAATGACCGCGGTATAGGACGACAGCGACTGGAATTGCGTGATGATCAGCGAGAAGGCGCCGAGCAGCTGGGTGAAGGCGACGGCAGACTGGGTGATGACGCCGAATTCAACCCGACCCTCGATGAACAGCGGCGCCACGAACAGGGCGGGGATGATCTGGATCATCCAGTTGTAGCCGGTCGTGAAGAAACCGAGATTGCGGTTGACGCGGATGATGCGTTGAAAGTTGCGGGTCAGTGCATCGAGCTGACGCCCGGCGCGAATGATCCACAGGCCCTCGCGCCGCGCCAGCGCCACCGCGTCGGCATTGTCGCGCAGGTGGATCAGCGACGCGCGGAAGTCTGCCTCCTGGTCGAGCTGGTCATAGTTCAGCTGTACCAGCGGGTGGCCGAGGCGTATGGTCAGCCAGGTACCCAGTGAGGCATAGGCGACCGCCACGCCGAAGAGCAGGGGACTGATGCTCCACAGGACGCCGGAAAAGGCCAGCACGGTCAGGCCGCCATTGGCCAGCATCAGCGCGTAGGAAAGGGTCGTGGTGGTGAAGAAGCGGACATCCTCGGTCAGCCGCTGGTCGGGGTTTTCCACCTCGTCGCCATCGTTCTCCAGCCGGTAATAGACCCGATGATCGGCATAGCGCCGGAACAGGTGCCAGGTCATCCAGTTGCGCCAGAGCAGCCCCAGCGATTCCTCGGTGTAGCGCAGGCTGACCGCGATCAGGGTCAGAAGGGCAAAGACCCCGACATACAGCAAGGCGTACCACCAGAAACCGGCGCGGTCGCGCTCCTCGATGGCGGTCATGAAAAAACGCCCCACGTAGCTGTTGAGGACATTCAGGGCGTTGATCGACAGGAGGAACAGGACGATGCCGGCCGAGTACAGCAACACCCTGCGGCCGACGGACTCATCCGCCAGGATGGCGCGGATCATGTTCACAACGCGCGAGAAGGTCTCGCGATTCAGGGTGTTACGGCTGGCGGACATGGCGAACGCTCCGGGTCTCGGGAAATTGGGTGGTCGCTGGATCCTGCGGGAATCCCGTCGCACGGGCGGCGATCGCCATGGCGGGGCAGGGCGCCGGTAGCCGGCGCCGCTCATTCATCGGGATTCCTGCGTCAGTTGCCGCCGCGCGGCAGCCAAGGCGGCGCGATCTTGCTCGGTCGCCCGCGGATAGCGCAGGTTCAATCCATCCAGGGTCTTGCAGATGATTTCCGCGACCAGTGCGCGGCAGGCCCACTTGTGATCGGCCGGGATCACATGCCAGGGTGCCCAAGCGGTGCTGGTCGCGGCGATGGCATCATCGTAGGCGTCCAGATAGTCATCCCAGTGCGCACGCTCGGCGAGGTCGGCAAGCGAGAACTTCCAGTGCTTGTCAGGTTCATCCAGGCGGTCCAGGAAGCGTTTTTTCTGCTCGTCGCGGGACAGGTGCAGGTAGAACTTCAGGACCGCCGTGCCATTGCGCGCCAGATGCCGCTCGAAGCCGTTGATATCCTCGTAGCGATCGCGCCAGAACCGCTTGCCACGCTTGCCGTCCGGCAACTGCTGCTGTTCCAGCCATTGCGGATGGACCCGCGTGACCAGCACGTCCTCGTAATAGGAGCGGTTGAAGATGCCGATGCGGCCGCGCTCGGGCAGGGCACGCATGCAGCGCCAGAGAAAGGTGTGATCCAGTTCCTCGGCGGAGGGGCGCTTGAAGGAGAACACCTGGCAGCCCTGCGGATTGACGCCGGACATGACGTGCTTGATGGTGCTGTCCTTGCCGGCCGCGTCCATGGCTTGCAGGATGATCAGCAGGGCATGGCGGTCGTCGGCGTACAGCAGCTCCTGTTTCTGGGCCAGTTGCTCCAGGTTGTCCCGCAGCAGTTCCGTCGCCAGCGACCGGTAGTGGTCGAGGTCGCCCTTGAGGCCGCCATTCGGCCAGCGGGTGTCGATTTCCCGCAGGCGGACGTTTTCGCCCGGCTTGATGCGCACCGCCTTGAGAACCTGCTTGTCGATCATGGTGCTTCCCCGTAAGCCTGGCGACGACGCGTCTGCCGTCCGGCGATAGAGCAAGAGGGCGGTTCCCTATGTTCGCCGCCGGTGGTCCAGCCGGAGCGGTAGCGGCGGCAAAAGACCCTCCTGTTATCTGGCCGAGGTCGGCGGCGAAATGAGGGTCCGCGGCAGCAAGGCCGACGGCACACCCTGGCGGGTCGCCATCGAGAAGCCGACGCCGATGGCGCGCGAGGTGCAACGCATCCTCGAACTGCACGAGGCCAGCTCGGAAACACGACCCGACCTCCCCGCCCCTAGCGCGCCACAGGCGCCGCCGAGAAATGGCTGCTCATGCTTTCCCTCAGCTGCCCATCCTCGCCATAGATGAACAGGGCCTTGAGACCTTCGGATTCGGCCAGCCTGGCACCCTCGACCTCGCCGACGCAGAGGAGGGCGGTCGACCAGGCATCGGCCAGGGTCGGATTCTCGTCCAGTACCGTAGTCGACAGCAACCGGTGCGTGACGGGCCGGCCCGTGCGCGGATCGAGGATATGCGAGTAACGCTGGCCGCCGGCCTCGAAGAAATTGCGGTAGGTGCCAGAGGTCATCACCGCCACGCCGCTGGCCTCGTGCAGTTCGAGGATGCGTTGCACCTCGCGTGCCATCGGCGTCGGCTTCTCGATGGCGACCCGCCAGGGTGTGCCGTCGGCCTTGCTGCCGCGGACCTTCATTTCGCCGCCGACCTCGGCCAGATAATCGGTGATGCCCCGGTTTTCCAGCGCCTGCGCCAGCACCGCCACCGTATAGCCCTGGGCGATGGAATCCAGACTGACCTGCAACTCCGGGTCCTGCTTGCGCAGCCGATGGTTGGCGGCGTCGAGCTCGAGCTTGTCCATGCCCACATGGGTCATGACCGCCCGGATCGCGCTGGCGTCCGGTACCGTCTGCTCATGACGGGTGAAGCCCCACAGCTCGAACAGCGGCTTGACCGTCAGGTCGTAGCACCCTTGGGTCTTGGCATGGATGTCCTGTGCCACCGCGATCAACTGGACGATGCTTGGCGTGACCGGCTGCCAGTCGGTGGTTTTCTGGCGGTTGAAGCGCGAAATGACGGAATCCTCGCGCCAGTTCGAGAGCTGTTCGTCCACCAGACGGAAAACGGCTTCGACGTCGGCCTGCAACTGCTTACGATCGACAACCACGCCGCGCGTGACCGCCTTGAGATGGTAGGTGGTGCCCTGGATGGAGCCGGACAGTTGCAGTTCGGCATCCGGCTGGCAAGCCGTGAGCAGGAGGATGGCGAGCGTCGAAGACAGGAAACGCAATGACATGGATCTGTGTCGCTGAAAACTCGATGCCGCATTCTAGCGGCTTATCACGGTGTTATACCTATCCACATGCGTTTTCCCGAGCGATGCCCCCGATCACGCATTTATTTAACATAATATACATTATGCGCAATTGTCTTGCGTGCTCTTGACAATGCTCTAGGCAGCCATCCACTGCCTGCACCTGCGCCTCTCGCGCGGCAAAGCGCGAGAGGCGTACGGATGGCCTGTGGATACAGCGTGCTACAGCCCCAGTGTTGTTGCGAAGCGATGCGTCCAGCCCCAGGCGGGAACCGTGGGCACGGAACTGCAGATCGGGGACGCATGGCTCTGATTGCACGGCGTATCGCGGTCGACCGACCAGAAATGCACGCCGGCCAGCCCGTTGGCCAATGCCCAGGCCACCATGGTGTCGGTGTTGGCCAGGGAGAACAGCTCATCCGTCACATCGTTGACGCCAATCATGGGCGTCAGCTCGATGCGGCTCAACGGTATGCCAAACCGGGCATTCAGGTTTTTGGCTGCCTGGATGGCCGTCTCGCCCATGTCGCAGAGTCCGTTGTGGTCAAGGACACAGACACCGCTGCCCGCTCTGCCATAGTCCATGACCATCAGATTGATGGTGTAGTTGTTCAGCGGATATTGCTTCAAGGCCTGGATGACGTGATAGCCGGTTACCGACAGATCCCCGTAAGGCGCAGTCAATGCGCCGCCATTGCTGGAGCCCAGGGTGGCGATGGTGAAACTGAAGCGCAGGTCGGGATAATCCGCCTGGACCGTTGCCACCTGCCGGACCAGGCTCTCGATGTCGGCGGTGCTCTGCCCAGCCTCGATGTCGAAGTCCACGCCGACCAGATTCCTCGATGCGTAACGGTTGATGAAGGTGCGCATGCCCTCGGGACTGCCGCAATGAAAGGCGCCCGCCGCACCACCGGTGGAAACCACGTAGTTCTTGCCGGCGGCGACGAAGTTGCTCACATTCGCGGCGGCCAGGGATTCCGGCGCGATGCCGGCCCAGTTTTCGCGACCGCATTCACCGGTGGCGAAGGCCCAGGTCACGGCGGGCACCCGTGCAGGCAGGACGTCCAGCAGCGGCTTCAGGCTACCGCTGACCATGGTCGACATCACGTTGGTATTCCAGTTCATGGAAATGCCGGCATCTTTGTAGGGACTGAACAGGAAATGTCCCGGCAGCGAACCTGTCGGCAAGCCTTCCCCGTCGTCGACCGGATCGGGATCGGTGGGCGGCGTGGTTCCGCCGCCATCGCCCGTACCGACGGAACTGTCGTAAACCACTGCGACGGATTCCTCCACGCTGGCCGCTTTGCGCAGATTCGCCAGGGAGCCGCCATTGAAGCCGCTGCTGACCGACCCTCCCGCCGTGACGGCAGCTGTCCATGCCAGCGGACCCAAGACGACCGTTCCGTCATCGGCCATCGTCGCCTGCAGATTCCAGGGACCGCTGCTGAAGACATCCCGGGCGGTGGCCAGATCGGGAAATTTCAGCCGTACCTGCCAGCCACCACCGGCAGGCAGGGCGTCAGCGGAGAGGTTCTTGACGGTGATGTTGCCGCCATAGCCGCCTGCCCAGCGGCTGTTCACCGAGAACAGCACTTCCAGCGCGCCCGGCGTGCCACCCGGATGGTCACCGCCAGCAGCGGGCGGATCGTTGCCGGGCGCGGGCGTGCCTCCACTGCCGCTATCCGTGCCGGATGAGAGGCCGGCCAGCGTCTGTTGCGCATCGCCGGGGCTCATCACCGCCGCCACGCAAGGCTGCCCATTGAAGGTACAGTCATCCAGCACGACATGTGGATCGAGCACGCCCTGACCGTTGAAGCCGACATTCAGCACGCTGTTCGCGGCGACGGCGCCGCTCCAGGATGGCGCCGCGACGGTAAAGCGCTGCGTCGCGGCATCGTAGGTCACCACCGCATTCCAGAACCCTGCGGCGGCGGCCTGCCGTCCCAGGTCGGCTGAACGGAATGTCAACGTCCAGCCTGCCGGCGTGTCCGATGGCAGCCAGAGCTGCAACGCCCCGGTATAGCCGGCCCAGCTGTCGGCGGCGGTTCCCCAGGCCGACGCCGTACTGACGATCACCCGTGGCACGGGTGCCGGCAAGGTGGCGCCCTGGACTGGCTGAAGCGCCACGGCCCACAGGCAGATGGCTGGCAGGGTTCCGGCAAACTTTTTGTTCATGGTCGTGTCTCCTTGAGGTGGCCGACGCCACACCGCAACGGTCGCGAATGGCAGGGTGTCCGCCCGCCATCCGGGGCTTCTGGCGCGCCGGGCACGT
Source organism: Methyloparacoccus murrellii (assembly GCF_054657115.1). NCBI lineage: Bacteria > Pseudomonadati > Pseudomonadota > Gammaproteobacteria > Methylococcales > Methylococcaceae > Methyloparacoccus > Methyloparacoccus murrellii. The sequence goes on from NZ_BAAHXD010000051.1 coordinate 10,078, forward strand.
TGGGCCCGGCCGGCACGAGTGACTCTAGAGCCACGGGACGGTTTCGTCTAATAACCAGACAATGCCCGTCAAGCTGAACCGTATCCTCAACGAACTCTCCCTCTACGCCCGCTTCCACTTCTACAGTGAGGAAAATGTCATGGCCGATAGCGGCTATCCCGATCTGGAAGCCCATCGGCTACTGCACTACACCCTGATCGAGATGCTGAACAACAAGATATTGGGGTTGCAGATCTGTGCCATCGACGCCGGCCAAGTGGAACGCTTCCTGATCGACTGGTTCGTCCAGCATGTGACACAGGAGGACAGCAAAATCGGCCGGCATCTGGGCCAATCCCCGACGTCTATTCCGTCTCGTACAGGTGAGCTGTAAAAACCCGGGGGCAGGGTTTCGACTCCATGATGCATGGGTGTCGTGACACCCATGCCGGCATCGGGCGTCAAACTCGCCTCCCCTGCCCCCTTTTTAACCCTGCCAAAACCACCGCTACTCATGCGGATCCTTCCCGTCCGCGCCCACATCGGCAAGTTTCAAAACTTCATATATCGCTCCTCGCCCGTCCACATTCTTGCAGGCGTGAAAACATGTTCGGGGCGCCCTGAAAAACATTCCCGCGAACGCAATAGGACATTAAAATCAACGGCTTGCGGCGATATCTTGCGTGGAAACCGACGCGCTTTCCGGGAGATCCCCCTCTGCTGGCTGACAAACCATAGGTTGGATTCGATGGCGGCTCAGTGCGGCTTCGCGCAGCCACTCAACGTCAACGTGCCGGTATTCCCGAGCTATGGTATACCGCAGGTGCAGAACTACCCGTTCAACGCGTTCTCGCAGACCGATTTCAAAGGCGCGGGCACATCCTCAACCAACTTTTCGCCACCGCCGCTGTTCTCGACCACACCCAGCCTGTTCGGGCCGTTCGATCCCGGCGGACATCCCGACCAGGGGGCTGAGCTTCGACCCGTACCCGTTCAGGGTGGGCGACTGGCCGCACGACGGCAACAGCACCCGGGGGCCGATGATGACATGCGGGAAAGGCGGCCAACGGCAGCGGATGCCCGGCCGGTACCCGGGTTTTGCCCTGGCAGGCCCGGCGGGATAACATCCTGTATCGGTCCATGAAAGCGGGGTAACGCCTTGGCGAATGCAGCGGATGCGAACCTTCAGCCCGTCGCGCTGGGCTTCATCGAGGATGTCCAGGGGGCGGTGGTCGACATCCGCTGCGCGCAGTTGCCGCCCCTGCACCGGGCCGTGCAGGTGTGGCTCAACGGTGAGCCCTGCCGGCTGGAGGTCCTGCGCCATCTCGACGAACGGCGTGTGCGGGCCGTGGCCCTGCACCGGACCTGCGGGCTGAAACGCAGGATGCCGGTCTTCGATGGTGGTGGCGGACTGGCGATACCGGTCACGCCCGACTGCCTGGGCCGCCTGCTGGATCTCTTTGGCCGGCCGCTGGACGGCGGTCCGCCACTGGACGACACCCACCGCCGGCCGATCGTGGCACCGCCCGTGCCGCTGTCGGAAACCGTCGGCGTCGGCGAGATCCTGCTCACCGGCATCAAGGTCATCGACCTGCTCTGCCCCTTCGTGCGCGGCGGCAAGACCGGCCTGTTCGGCGGTGCCGGGGTCGGCAAGACGGTGCTGATCATGGAGTTCATGAACGCCATCGTGCGTCTGCACCGTGGCGTGTCCGTGTTCGCCGGTGTCGGCGAGCGCATCCGCGAGGGGCATGAGCTCTGGCACGACATGCAGGATGCCGGCGTCATGCCGCGGACCCTGATGGTCTTCGGACAGATGGACGAGTCGCCCGGTGTCCGCTACCGCGTCGCCCTGTCGGCACTGACCTACGCGGAATACCTGCGCGACCACGTCGCCCGTGATGTCCTGTTCCTGCTGGACAACGCCTTCCGCTTCGTACAGGCTGGCAGCGAACTGTCGGGCCTGCTGGGACGCATGCCGGCCACGGTGGGATACCAGCCGACCCTGCTGTCCGAGGTGGCGGAGTTGCAGGAACGCATCCTGTCCACCCGCAGCGGCAGCATCACGGCGGTGGAAGCCGTCTACGTTCCCGCCGACGACATGACCGATCCGGCGGTGGAGGCCATCCTGGCGCACCTCGACACCACCGTCATTCTCTCCCGGCAACAGGCCGCCAAGGGCATCTACCCGGCCGTCGACCCGCTGGCCTCCGGCAGCCGGGCGCTGGATCGCGCGGTGGTCGGCGACCGCCACTACCGCGTGGCCCAGGCGGTCCGCGAGCATCTGGCGCGCTATCGCGACCTGGAGGACATCATCGCCATGCTCGGGCTGGAGGCGCTGTCGGCCAGCGATCGCCAGCTGGTGCAACGGGCCCGGCGGCTGGAGCGCTACCTGACCCAGCCCTTCTTCGTGGTCGCCGGGCACACCGGCATTCCCGGCGCCGCCGTGGCGCTGGCAGCCACCCTGAACGATTGCGAGGCGCTGCTGCGCGGCGATATCGATGCCTGGCCGGAAGAGGCTTGCTACATGCGCGGCGCGCTGGCCGAGGCGACGCCGGCGTGAGCACGGGCTTCGTATTGCAGTTGCAGGGCGCGACCCGGCAGGAAAGCATTGCCGACATCGTGCTGTTCACCGGCCAGGACGCAAGTGGCAGTTTCGGCATCCTGCCCGGCCGGGCGCCCTTGATCACGGTGCTGGACTACGGCCTCGCCCGGTTCCAGGTGGCCGGGTCCGGCTGGTGCTACCTGGCCTGTCCGGGCGGGATTCTGTATTTTGCCGACAACTGCCTGCGGCTGGCGACCCGGCGCTATCGGCTGGACGAGGGCTACGAGCGCGTTGCCGAGTTGCTGCGGGGACAGCTGGCCCGCGAGGAAGCCGAGCTGAAAACGGTGAAGGACCATCTGCAACGCCTGGAGCATGAGCTCTACCTGCGCCTGCGCCGGCTGGAAGGAGGACACGCATGAATGACGAACACTGGCACCGCGAAGTCCGCCGCCACAGCGAGCGCATCCGCTCGGCCGAGCGCGGCCGGCGCACGGTGCTGGCGCAGACCGTGTTCCTCGGCACGCTGTCGATCCTCTTCCTCCTGCCGCTGATCGGCGGCGCCTACCTGGGGCGCTGGCTGGACAGCCAGCAGCCCGGCTATGCCACCCACTGGACCGTCAACGGCATCCTGCTGGGCCTGGTGCTGGGCATCTTCAACGTCTGGTGTTTCATCCGCCGGTACGGGTGATGGACAACATCGGCGTCGTTTTCCAGGTCGGCCCGTTCGGCGTGACCCGTACCGTGGTGACGACCTGGGGCATCATGCTGCTGATGGCCGGCGCCAGCTGGCTGGCGACGCGCCGGCTGTCGGTCGCCAGCCCCGGGTTGGTGCAGACCGCCCTGGAAGGCCTGGTCCAGGCCATCGATGCCGCCATCGCCGCGGTGTTGCCGGGACGTTCGACGCCCCTGATCCCGTTCATGGGCACCCTGTGGCTGTTCATCGCCATCGCCAATCTGGCGGGGCTGGTGCCGGGCCTTGACTCGCCGACCGGCGACCTTTCCGCCACCGCCGCCCTCGCCGTCGTGGTGTTTCTCGCCGTGCACGGCTTCGGCATCCGCGCCAGTTCGCTCGGCGCCTACCTCAGGCACTATCTCGCGCCCAGCCCGATCCTGCTGCCGTTCCACCTCCTCGGCGAACTCTCGCGCACCCTGGCCCTGGCGGTACGCCTGTTCGGCAACATCATGAGCCTGGAAATGGCGGCACTGCTGGTCCTGCTGGTCGCCGGACTGCTGGTGCCGGTACCGGTGCTGATGCTGCATGTCATCGAGGCCCTGGTGCAGGCGTATATTTTCGGCATGCTGGCGCTGATCTACATCGCCGGCGGCATGCAATCCCGCGAGCCGCCGGCGGAAGCACCGCCGCCGACCGATTCGCACGCAACGGGGGACACGACATGAGCGACATCCATTGGTTTGCCCTGGTCTCCACGGTGGTGGCCGGCCTGGTCATCGCCGCGGGCATCATCTTTCCCGCCCTGGCCATGGGCCGGGCCATCACTCAGGCGCTGGAATCCCTGGCACGCCAGCCGGAAGCGGAAAAATCCATCACCCGCACGCTGTTCATCGGCCTGGCGATGATCGAATCCCTGGCCATCTATGTGCTGGTGGTCGTGCTGATCCTGCTGTTCCGCAATCCGTTGCTGGAATATTTCCTCGACACGGGCGCCCCATGAACCTCGACTGGACCACCTTCGGCCTGGAAATCGTCAACTTTCTGGCACTGGTCTGGATTCTCAAGCGCTTTCTCTATCAGCCGGTGCTCGCCATCCTGGCCCAGCGGCGCGCCGCCATCGACAGCACCCTGGCCGCGGCGCGCGAGCTGGAAACGGGCGCCCGGACGCAGCAGGCCCAATACGCGGCGCGCCTGGCCGACTGGGAACGCGAGAAGGCGCGGGCATTGGCCCAGCTGCAGGACGAGCTGGCACGGGAGCGCGACCGCCGGCTGGAGGCGCTCGAGCAGCAGCTGGCGGAGGAGCGCGCCCGGCAGGCGGCCATCGAGGCGCGGCAGCAGGCGCTCCGCCGGCACGAACTGGAAACCGCTGCCATCGCCCAGGCGCAGCGCTTCGCCCGGGTGGTCTTCGGCCGTCTGTCCGCCCCGGCGGTGGAGCACCACCTGCTCGACCTGCTGCTGGACGACTGGCGGCAGCTGCCGGGCGATACCCTGGCACGGCTGCGGGCCGATCTGGACGCATCGCCCGACGGCTTCCGGGTGGTCAGCGCCTTTCCCTTGCCGCCGGCCGCGCGTGCCCGCCTCGGCGACGCCCTTGCCCAGCGTCTGGAGTGTCCGCTGGCCATCGATTTTGCCGAGGATCCCGCCTTGCTGGCGGGCTTCCGCATCGCCCTGGGTGCCTGGCAACTGCGCCTGAACCTGGCCGACGACATCGCCGATTTCGCCGCCGCCGCCAACCATGCCGGCTGAGTTCCCGCCGGCTTCCCCCCTGGCGCGCCAGGCCGGCTGGCTGCGGGACTATGGCTTCCGTCTGCGCCTGGAGGAGCACGGCCGCATCGCGGCCATCGGCGACGGCATCGCCTGGGTCCACGGCCTGCCGTCCGCGGCGCTGGACGAGGTGTTGCGATTCGAGAACGGCGGCAGCGGGCTGGTCTTTCACCTCGGCGCCGAACGCCTCGGTGTCATCGTGCTCGACCCGGGCGGCGGCGACCGCGGGCTGACCGCCGGAACCGCCGCCGCCCTGACCGGCCGGACGCTCGACATCGGTGCCGGCGACGCCTGCCTGGGCCGCGTGCTCGACCCCCTGGGCAAGCCTCTCGATGGCGGCCTGCCGCCGCGCACCACGGCGCGCCAACCGCTGGAAGCCCCCTCCCCGCCCATTCTGGCGCGGGATTTCGTCGACCAGCCCCTGATCACCGGCTGCAAGCTGGTCGACACCCTCATCCCCATCGGCAAGGGGCAGCGGCAGCTGATCATCGGCGACAACGGCACCGGCAAGAGCGCGCTGGCCCTGGACGCCGTCATCGCCCAGCGCGGCCGCGGGGTGCTCTGCGTCTATGTCCTCATCAGCCAGAAGCGCTCGGCGGTCGTCGCCACGCTCGACACCCTGCGCCGGACCGGAGCCCTGGCACATACCTGCGTGGTGGTCGCCGAGGCGACCGCCATGGCGGGCCTGAAATACCTGGCCCCCTTCGCCGGCTGCGCCATCGCCGAAGCCTGGATGACGGCGGGCCGCGACGTGCTGATCGTCTACGACGATCTCAGTACCCATGCCCGCGCCTACCGCGAGATTTCCCTGCTGCTGCGGCGCCCGCCGGGGCGCGAGGCCTATCCGGGCGACATCTTCTACCTGCATGCACGCCTCCTGGAGCGCTCCACGCGGCTGTCCCCGGCGCATGGCGGCGGCAGCATGACCGCCCTGCCGCTGGTGGAAACCGAGCAGGGCGAGCTGTCTGCCTACATCCCGACCAACCTGATCTCGATCACCGATGGCCAGATCTATCTCGATGCCCGCCTGTTCGCCGCCGGTCTCCTGCCGGCGGTCGATGTCACCCGCTCGGTCTCGCGCATCGGCGGCAAGGCGCAATATCCCGCCATCAAGGCCGAGGCCGGGCGCATGAAGCTCGACTACCTGCAATTCCAGGAACTGGAGATCTTCACCCGCTTCGGCTCGCGGCTCGAAGCCAGCGTCGAGGCCCGCATCCGCCGGGGACGCCTGCTGCGCGAACTGCTGAAGCAGGAGCGCCTGTCGCCGCTGACGCCCGAGCAGCATCTCGGCTGGCTGATCGCCTACAACGACGGCTGCTTCGACGATCTGCCGCTGGAGCAGGCCGCGGACGCCCTGAGCCGGCTGCTGCACCGCCTCGGGGATAGCCCGCTGACCCTCAGTTCGCCCCGCGAAGACTGGCAGCAGGCGGTGCAAGCCCGCTGCCGCGATACCGGCCATGAGCCGGCGGCGTGAACTGGCGCGGCGGCTGGGCGCCCTCGGCGACATCGCCGGCATTCTCTCGGCCATGCGCGGCCTTTCGCTGATGGAGATTCGTGCCCTGGAGGATAGCCTGCCGGCCCAGCGGCGCATGCTGGACACCATCGAACAGGCCGCGGCCGATGTGCTTGCCACCCGCCCGGCGCCGGACCTGGCCGAAACCGGGCCGGCCATCTGCATCCTGGTCGGCTCCGAGCAGGGTTTCTGCGGCGATTTCAACGACGTCTTGCTGGCCGGCTGGCAGGCGCGGGCACCGGCGGCTGGCATGGCCTGCCTGAGCGTCGGTCAGCGGCTGGCCAGCCGGCTGGGCACCTCGGCCCAGCCCCTGCTCGAACTGGCCGGCGCCAGCCTGGCCGATGAGGTGCCGAAAGTCCTGTTGCGCCTGACCGCGGCGCTCAGCGAGCTGGCGGCGACCCCGGCATGGCGGGGGCACTGCCTGAGCGCGCTGCACCACGACGCCGAACCCGGCCGGCTGCGCCTGCGGCAGCTCTTGCCCATGCAGCCGGCGCTGGCGCCGGTGCGGCGCGCCTATCCGCCGGATGTCACGCTGCCGCTGCCGCGGCTGCTGCAAGGCCTGACCCGGCATTATCTGCATGCCGCGCTGAATCAGGTGCTGTACAGCTCCCTGCTGGCCGAGAATCGCCAGCGCCATGCCCACATGCAGACCGCCCTCAACCGCCTGGACGAGGATCGCGACCGGCTGCGGCTGGCCTACAACGCCCAGCGGCAGGAGGACATTACCGAGGAGATCGAGGTCATCCTGCTGTCGGCCGGCATCCCGGCCGATGCCTGACCGGTCCGGGCCGCCGCCGGAACGTGCGGCAAATGCCACAGCCCGCTGCGTGAAGTCACGCATTTTCCGCGCCCGCCCCCGCCGGCCAGGCCAGAATCCCCATGGAAAACAGGGGATTGCCGGGATGGCATGATCATTGTTTCCTGATGGTTGTCACGCCCGATCTTTCATCCAAGCATCCGAGCATCCGAGGAAACCGCATTGGCCGCCAATCAAGCCCTGATTCCGTCCGCATCCCCGAAAGCCGGCGCCATGCTGCTCGGCACCGGCCTGGCCTTCGCCTCCCTGATCCTGGTTCCGGCCTTTGCCACCCGCCTGGGGCTTGGCATGGCGCTGACCGGCGCCGTCCGCATCGCCCTGATGCGGGCCTCCAGTCGCGTGGTGAGCGGCCGGAAAAACGGCGGCGAAACCGATACCGGCTGCATGAGCTGTCATTGACGACCGCGGCGCGGGCGGGCTGACCCGGCCCGTGCCCGGGACCCCTCCCCTACAGCCAGCCGGACGCCTTCAGCTTCTTGTACAGCTCGCGGCAGGCGAAGGCGGTCAGCAACAGGGTGGCCGGATAACCCAGCGGCCAGTCATACTCCGGCATGTGCTTGAAGTTCATGCCGTACATGCTGAATACCATGGTCGGAATGCCGAGGATCGCGCCCCAGCCGGCGAGCCGCTTGACGACCTCGTTCTGGCGCACGGTGACCAGGGCCAGATTGACCTGCATGGCGTCGGACAGGGCTTCCCGCAGCATGCCGCTGCTGCGGATGATCCGCTCGACATGGTCCTCGACATCGCGATAGTACGGGTGCAGCTCGCGCACCGCGATCTCCGGATGCAGGCGAATCAGTTCCGCGCAGATGCCGGAGATCGGCGAGGCGGCGTTGTGCAGCCGCGCCACCTCGCGCTTGAGCGCGTACAGGCTCTCGATGGACGTGGCATCGAGCTGGTTCTCGAAGATCTCGGTCTCCAGCGCGTCCAGCTTCCGTTGCAGGTGCGCGGCGATGAGGATGAAGTGATCGACCAGGTAGTCGAGGACCGCATAGAGGGCGAAGCCGGGGCCGTGCGCGAACAGCCCGGGTTCCGCTTCGCAGCGGGCCTGGACCCGGTCGTAACGGATGGTGCCGCCGTGCTGGATGAGAATGATGAACTGTCGACCGACGAAGGTGTGCAGTTCGCCATGGGTGGTGTCGTCGTCGCGCAGCCTGGCGGTATGGGCGGCGATGAACAGGGTATCGCCGTAGCTCTCCAGCTTGGGCCGCTGATGCGCCGAACTGGCGTCCTCCACGGCCAGTTCGTGCAGCTGGAACTGGTTCTTGATACGCTTCAGCTGCGCCGGCGTCGGGTCCTTGATGGTCAGCCAGATGAAGGCCTCGGGCTGGCCGAGCACCGTATTGATCTGATCGAACTTGATGTCGGGCAGGCGCCGGGCATGCTGGTAGGCGGCAAAATTCATGGTCATGGATGGAACATTGGCGTTGAGTGGTGAAAAGGAATCCGCTGCGGGGCAAGGCTCCCCGCACCGCCGGGGCAGCGACCTGGCGACCTGATGCGGCTACCCTCGCTGCGGCGCTGGCGCGAGCGGCGCATCCTGCAACGGCAGGCCATCGCCCCCCGCGACTGGGCCGAAACCCTGGCGGGGCTGCCCATTCTCCGCGACCTGCCGGCTGCGGAACGGCAGCGTCTGCACGATCTCACCGTGCTGTTCCTGCACGGCAAGTCGGTCCTGCCGGTGCAAGGCCTGACACTCAGCGCGGCGCAGCGGCGACACATCGCGGCGCAGGCCTGCTACCCCATCCTCAACCTGGGTCTGGACTGGTACGGGGACTGGCAGACGCTCATCGTCTACCCCGATGAATTCCTGAAGCCCCGGCGCGAGCTGGACGCGGACGGCGTCATGCACGAATGGACCGAAATCCGGCAGGGCGAGGCCTGGCAGCGCGGACCGGTGGTCCTGTCCTGGGCCGATGTGCTCGCCTCCGGGCTGGGCGAAGGCTACAACGTCGTCATCCACGAGATGGCGCACCAGCTGGACATGCTCAACGGCGAGGCGGACGGCTTCCCGCCCCTGCACCCGGCGATGCGGGCGGCCGACTGGCGGCGCGCCTTCTCGGCGGCGTTCGCGGATCTGAACGCGCAGCTGGCGGGCGGCATCGCGGGTCCCATCGACAGCTACGCGGCCACCTCGCCCGGCGAGTGCTTCGCGGTGGCCAGCGAGTCGTTCTTCGAACGGCCGGCCCGGCTACAGGCGGCCTATCCCGAGGTCTACGATCAGCTGCGGCGGTTCTATCGGCAGGACCCGCTGGCCCTGGCCAGGCCCCCGGATGCTCCGGGAGCGGACGCCGCGGCTCACCAGTAGCCGCCCATCACACCCATGCCGCCGATGCCGTACAGACCCCCCATGGGGAACATGTCCATGCCGACGTACGGGCCACCCCAGCCGTACAGCATCGGGCCCGACCGGGCCTGAAACCTGCTGTCGTCGGCAGCCTGCTTCCGGGTCGCCAGCTGCTGCAACCGGTCGGCCTCCGCCTGCCCGCCGACATAGATGCAGTCGCAATCGTCATGGTCGGCGTACAGATAGGTGGGTTTGGCGGCCCCGTTCATGTAGACGACCCTGCGCTGCGGCATGGCCTTGAGGTTGGCCTCCTCCTCGGCATTTTTCGGCGAGTAGAGATGAAAACCCGCCGCGGCCAGCAATTGCTCGTTGCCGGCGTTGAGCGCCTCGCCGTTCCCGGCGCAGCCGGCCAGCATCAGGCAGATGGCCGGCATCGCGGCCCGCCGGAACCGGCAGCGGACGCCAGCGGGCAATGGCAGGAACATGCGCCGTTCTCTCGCCGTTCTCTCCCGCCGGCTAGAAGCCGGCCTGCTCCTGGTCCTGCGGATCGCCGGCGTCCGGGGGCCAGGCCGCATTGCCGGTGGCGGACGCATCGGCCGGCGCCGGCGATGCGGTTTCCACCCCCACGGATGCCGGGCTGTCCCCGGCATTGTCCGGCCCGGCGGCCGGCAGCACCAGGCGCGTGGCAACCGGCCTGGCGTCGGCTGGCTGCCCGGCATCGCCGCCCGCATCGGCGGTGCGGGTTCCGGTCCAGGGCGTCACCGGCCCGATGATGATCAGGGCCTTGTAGCCGTTCACCGTGCGCCCCGTGCGCCGGCCGGTGCGCTCGTTGATCTGGTCGACCGGACCGTAGCCGCTCTGGCCGATCAGGTGAAACATCTCCTCGGCCCGGTAATCCTCCTCGTGGACACAGCCATGCGACTCCGCCGCCTTGCCCATGTCGGCGATCGAGGCCCGGTCCAGCGACGAATGCAGCGCCATGCCGCCATGGAAGAACACCGCCCACAGCATGGGTGCGTCGTACTCGCTGGACCAGTGCCGGGAGGAAAAGCTCTTCGGGCTGAAATAGCCGGCGGCCGTCTCGTGCCCCGCCATGCCGGTCGACACCAGCCAGTAGTACAGCAGGCCCACGCCCCGCTTGTAGACGCGCAGGGTCTGCTCACGCCCCCAGAAGGGATCGTCGGCCTTGGACACCACCACGATCAGGTTGTAACTGGCGAAATCGGGATCATCCAGCGGGTTCGGCAGCGGCAGGGCTTCGGTCCGGTCGGGATCGCGGTAGGGCGAGAACGACTGGGTGACGCCGAAGTGGTAACCGGGATCGGCCCCTGGGTCATCCTCGTAGCGGGGCACCTGGTGGGTTCTCGGAAACCCGTCCCAGGGCCCCTCGGCACCGCCGTTCACCGCCTGGGCGAACGCATGGGGAAGCAGCAGGGACAGACCCAGGAGCAGGCGCGCGGCGGAGCGCCGGCAGGCGAAGGAGCGGGCATTCATGGGGCGAGTGGTTCCGTTCAAGACTGAGGCGAGGCCGAAAGTGCAGCATTCTATGGCGATAAGCGCCCGGAATCACCCCGGCCGGCCGCGGACCTCACGCGCCGCTGCCGCCCGCGGACGGTTGCGGCTCCGCTTCGACGGGGTTGGTCAGGACGCCGATGCCCTCGATCCCGACGCTCACCGTGTCACCGGGACACAGCCAGACCGGTGGCTGGCGCGCCATGCCGACCCCGGCCGGCGTTCCGGTCAGTATCACGGTACCCGGCATCAGCGTGGTGCTGCCGCTGAGGAATTCGATCAGCCGGGCCACCTCGAAGATCATGTCGGCCGTGTTCGAAGCCTGCATCTCGCGCCCGTTGACGGTCGTGCGGATGCTCAGCCGGTTGGGATCGGCCAGTTCGTCGGCGGTCACCAGCACCGGCCCCAGCGGGCAGAAGGTGTCGAAGGTCTTGCCCCGGCACCATTGCCCGCCGCCGCCGAGCTTCTGCCAGTCGCGGGCGCTGACATCGTTGGCGCAGGTATAGCCGAGCACATGCCGCAGAGCGTCCTGCCGGCGCACGTTGCGGGCCGGCCGGCCGATCACCACGGCCAGTTCGCCCTCGAAATCGACCTGGTCGCTGCGCAGGTGGCGCGGCAGTCGGATCGGTGCCTGCGGGTGCTGCACCGCGCCGGGCAACTTCATGAACACCACCGGTTGCTCCGGCAGGGGCGCGCCGGTTTCCTCGGCATGGCGGCGATAGTTGAGGCCGATGCCGATGATGGCCAGGGGCTGGACCGGCGCCAGCAACTGCCGTACGGCGGCCACTTCCTCGGTGATGTGGAATTCGCCGTACAGGTCGCCCTCGATCCGCCGGGCCGAGCCGTCGGGCTGGCGGACGGCGTGATGGATGGCGCCGGCGGCGTCGCGATAGCGGATGATCTGCATGGAACTCCCGTGCTGTCGATCGGTGGGGCTGCCGGCGGTGCGGCGGGTTCAGTACACGCCCATCAGGCAGCCGGCGAAGCCCTTGCTGCCGGGCTTGAAGCCCAGGGTGGTACAGACGGCTTCCGCGGCGGGCGGGTGGGCGATGGTGCCCTGCCCCCACGCCGGCGCGTCGCTGCTGGTGCGACCATCCGGCGCCTGGAACGACAGGTTGCGCGTCATCCGCGCATGGTCGTCGCCCATCCGGTTGGCCAGCGCATTCAGGCAGGCGGTCCGCCGCAGCGCCCTGGCCGCCACCTGCGCATCCCGGTACTTGTCCGGCGTGGCGCGGGAATAGCCCTCGCAGCGGGCGGCATAGTGCCGGTCCGCGCCGTTCGGCCAGCGCACGTCCAGCCCGTAGTCGGCCGCGAAATGATGCGTCTGCGGCATGGCCCAGGACAGCAGGAACAGCGACAGGCCCGACAGCGCCAGCTTGGCCGCGTTGAGGTCTTCCTCGCTCTCCCGCGGCTCGGGAACGATCCGCAGCGTCGCCTCGATCGCCGCGCCGTCCGGCCGGGTGAGCAGCACCGCCGGGTAGCGCCCGCTCTGCTCCAGCGCGCGCGCCAGCTGGTAAACCGGGCTGACGCCGTCCTCGGGCGCGAGATCGTCGGCGTGCAGATAGACCGGAAAGGCCGCCCGGTCGGGGCGCTCCGCCACACGCCGGACCGCCGCCGAATCGGCCGCGGCCTGGGTCAGCGAATAGCCCGAGTAACAGCCGCTCAGCGCCGGCAGGGCGGACAGCAGCAAAAGAAGGCGACGCATGCGATGGGAGCGGTAGGAAGGTCTGGCGTCAGGGGGACACGCGGGCGTTCGCCCAAGCCGATACGATACCCGATTTCACCCGCCCGGGGTGTCTGTGGCGCGACGGCAGGATTGCCTGATCCTGTCCGGCACCCCGCAAACGGGCAACGCCCTCGCGCAAGCTATCGACGGAAACGTTCAGATCGGCAACGGCCGCGTCAGCCTCCAGATATCTCGCTGCGCCCA